>CAIQEX010000545.1 GCA_903870955.1 uncultured beta proteobacterium | reverse complement strand
TCTGCAGCATTACGTGGCCTCCTTGGCTGCGGGCTTGTCGATCGGCTTCTCGCCCTGCTTGCCGGTATGGCGGCCCAGATACAAGGCGGCCACGCGTTCATCATTCAGCAGGTCGGCACTGTCGCCCACGATGCGTTCGCGGCCCTCCACCAGCACGGCTGCACGGTCGGCCAAAGCCAGTGCGGATTTGACGTTTTGCTCCACCAGCAGCACGGTGATGCCGGTATCACGCACCTCGCGCAGCTTGGCAAATACCTGGCTCACCAACAACGGGCTCAGGCCGGCCGAGGGTTCGTCCAATATCAACAGGCTGGGCTTGGCAATCAGCGCGCGGGCCACCGCCAGCATCTGACGCTGACCGCCACTGAGTTGCCCCGCTGGCAAGGCACGCTGGCGCAGCAGGTCGGGGAACATGGCGTAGACCGGGTCCAGCCGCTCGTGGCGGTTGGCTTTGACGATGGCTGCGGCCAGTTCCAGGTTCTCGGCCACGCTCAGGTTGATAAACACGTTTTCTGTTTGTGGCACAAAGGCCAGGCCCTCAAACACCATGCGGTGTGCCGGCGTGCGGGTGATGTCGCGGCCATTGAGCAGCACGCGCCCCTTGCTGATGGGCACCAACCCGGCCACGGCCTTGACCAACGAGGATTTGCCGGCCCCGTTGGGCCCGAGGATGGCGACAATTTCGCCGCGCTGCACCGTCAGGTTGGCATCACGCACGATCGGCAGGCCCGGCTCGTAGCCAGCCTCCAAGCCTTCAATGACCAGTGCGGCGTTACTCATACCGGGCTGCCCAGATAGGCCTCGACAACGCGCGGGTCATTTAGCACTTCGTCGGCACTGCCCGTCATCAGCAACTGGCCCTGCGCCATCACCATCACCGGCTTGCACAGGGTTGCCACCAAATCCATGTTGTGTTCGATGATGAGAAAGGTGGTGCCCTGCGCATTCAGCGCCTGCACTTTGTCCACGATCTGGTCCAGCAAAGCCGGATTGACGCCGGCACCGGGCTCGTCGAGCAACACGATTTTTGGGCTTGCGACCATCACGCGCGCCAACTCCAGCAGCTTGCGTTGACCACCCGAAAGAATGCGCGCGGGTTGGCTCTCCAGACTGGAAAGCCCGACAAAATCGAGCCAATGGCGCGCCGCCGCCATGGTTTCGCGTTCTTGTGCCGCAACCACGCGCGGTTGCAACCAGTTGCTCCAAAAGCGCTCGCCGAGTTGGCCGCGCGGGGCCACCATCACGTTTTCCAGCACCGTCATTTCGGGGAAAGGGCGGGGGATCTGGAAGGTGCGCGCCAGTCCCGCCGCGAACACCGCGCTGGACGAGCAGCCGCTAATTGACACGCCATCCAGCAGCACACCGCCAGACGAAGCCTGCATAAAGCCTGTCAGGCAATTGAATAAAGTGGTCTTGCCCGCGCCATTGGGGCCGATCAGTCCACCGATGGAGCCGGCCTGCAATGCAAAGGAAACCTGATGGACCGCCTGGTGGCCACCAAAATTTTTGCACAGGGCATCGACAACCAGCAGCGGGTGTGGGCGAGAGGCGGGATGGCCGTTCATGGCGCCCTAGGGTGCGGCGGATGCGGCAGATGCGGTAGCGGTTGGGCTGCCTGCCTCCACCACAGCTTCTGCCTCGATCTCGACGAGATAGCCGTCACCAATCAGCGCCGACACTTCCACCAGCGTGTTGGCCGGACGAATGTCACCAAAATAGCTGCCATGCACGCGGCTGACCGGTTCGCAATCGGCCGCATTTTTAAGGTAGATGCGGGTGCGAACCACGTCTTGCAGCGTGCCACCCAGCGCCTTGATGCTGGCGCTGATCTTGTCGAGGATGTAGCTGGCCTGGACCGCCGCGTCTCCCCTTCCAACCAACTTCCCGCTGCCATGTGTGGCCGTGGTGCCGGATACCAGGATGCGCTCGCCGATGCGCACGGCGCGTGAGTAACCGGCAATCGGCTCCCACTGGCTGCCACTGTCCAGCGTCCAGCGGTTGGTATAGCCCGGCACCGCCTTGCGAGGCCACAGCGGGGGCACGGAATCCAGGTGGTGACTGAGGTCGCCAGAGGCGGTGAGAAAGGGCGGGTGGCGATACTCGTCGCCGCAGTCGCCGGGCAGTCTTTTTGTCGCGGCAAATGCCTGGTTTAGCGCGGCGTGGTCTTCTGCATCCAGCGAAAAGTCAAACAGCTTGAGGTTGTCGGCACGGTGCTCGGATTCACCTAACCGTGCGCCCACAATCACGGCGGCCACGGCGGGTTGCTCAAGCACCCAGCGGGTGGCCACATTGGACAACGACACGCCATGCTTGTGGGCGATTTGCTGGGCTGCCCGCAACACGCTTTGCAGCGCATCCCAACCCCCGATGGCGTGGATGAAGCGCTGGTACTTCATCTTGCTCCAGTCCAGCACCTCGGCCGGCGCTCGGGCGCCCAGCCAGCGCTCGCTCAGGAAGCCGCCGCCCAGCACGCCATAGGTGAGCAGCTTGACGCCGCGCTCCAGGCACAACGCCGACATGGCTTCGGTGCCGCGGCGGTCCAGCAGCGACATGCAGACCTGGTTGCTGGCGATGGGCATGCCTTCGTTCAGCAGCACGCGCAGATGCGCGGTGTCAAAGTTGCACAGGCCAATAGCCCGAATCAGACCTTCCTGGCGCAGTTTGGCCAGTTCCGCCAGTGCATCGATATATCCTGGGTGGTCAAAGGTCCACCAATGGAACTGCAACAAGTCGATGCAGGGGGTTTGCAGACGGTCCAGCGAGCGCTGCACACCTTCGCGCACGACGGCGGCGCTCATGGCACCTGGAGGTGGGCACCATTTGGTAAAGGCATGCACGCCTGGCTGCGCTTTGGAGGCCAGCAGCGTGCCGGTAATGACCTCGGCCGAGCCGTAGTGGTCCGCCATGTCAAAGGTATCAAAGCCTTGCGCGGCATAGGCCGCCAGGTTGGCTGCGCCCTGCACCGGGTCCAGCAGAGTCCCGCCGCGCTCCATGTCCGCCACCTGCCACAGGCCGGTGACGATGCGCGAGATTTCCAGGCCCGGTGCCAGCAGTGTGCGCGTTGGGCGCAGACTGCTGGAGCGCGCAGCTAACGCATCACTCATTTCAACTTGGACTGGATGGCTGCCACATCTTCGGTGGACATCTGGCCGACAGTCACCACTTCGCCATTGGCAATCTTCCAGGTACGGAAGGGGCCGGCAATGTCGCCGTTCTTGTCGAACTGCACCGGGCCGATCACGCCGACGTAGCGAACCGGTTTTTTCTGCTTGATGAGTTCAAGGGCGCGGGCAAATCCGGCAGGGCCGGCATGCACTACTTCGCCGCCGGGCTGGGTGACCTTGCGTATCGCATCACGAATGGCAGCCGCTTCAAACTTGCCAGCCTGGGCAATCGCCAGACCCAGAATGGCGCCTGCGTCAAAGCCCTGTTCGGCTGCCGGCGCCTCGGCGTCAAAGCCGCCACTCATGCCGGGGTAGGTCTTGGCAAAGTAGGCGGTGGACTCGGTCTTGGTGGTGCCCGACGAGGTGCCAAAGGCATTGTTCAGGTATTGCGGCCCGACGCCTTTGATGAAGTCGGCGGCGTTCATGCCGTCGTTAAACAGGAATTTCTGAGGGCCACCTTGCTGAATCCAGGTGCGAATGATGGTGGTGCCATCGCCAGGATAGCCAATGAAGTAGAGTGCCGCCGGGTCCGTCTTGAGCGCCTTGGTGACTTCGGCGTTGTAGGAAGACTGCTCAGGGTTATAGGGCGTGACATCGACAATCTTGCCGCCCAGCGCCTCATATGCGCGGCGGAACTCGGCCAGCATGTTGACACCGAAGTCGTTGTTGACGTGGATGACGGTCAGGCTCTTCAAGCCCTGATCCAGCGCGTACTTGGCAGCCGCCGTGCCTTGCAATGCGTCACTGGTGATGGTGCGGAAGAACCAGCCGCCGGTCTTGCCTTCCAGTGCCAGCTTGGTGAGCGAGGGCGAGGAGGAAGCAGGCGAAATCTGCACCACGCCAGCGGGGGCCGTGACCGAGGTGACCATGGGGATTGACACCGAACTGATGATGCCGCCGATGATGGCCGGCGTCTTCTTGAGGTCTACCAATTGACGGGCCTGGTCCACTGCCACAGAACCCTGGCTTTGTGCGTCACGCAAATCGAAAGCCAGCTTGCAACCGGCAATGCCGCCGGCACCCGCCGCTTTGTTGAGGTCGTTGAATGCCAACTCCACCGATTTGCTGGCGGCTTGACCGTAGCGGCCAGCGGCACCGGTGAGTGACACCACCATCCCCACCGTGTGGGTGCAGGACGGAGTCTGCGCAAAAGTGGCAGAAGAGCCCAGGCTGGCCAGCATGGCCAGAGCGGTAGCAGAGAGCATATAACGCATGGTGAGAATCTCCAGGGTGGGTTGAAATCAGGTTTTGTTGAGGTCGTACTTCATGATGCGGCCGTGCCGCCCGGTCTTGTCGCGCTCCAGGCTGTAGGGTTCACCTCCAGCGCCCGGGGATGCATCAAGAATGGGTTTCAGCAAGGCGTGGTCAGACACGTCCAACTGAAATGTAAACACTTCCAGCGTGCTTGCAATGCGGTCGGCATAGCGCGCGCCGACAATCGCGGCGGCAACACCGGGCTGGTCGAGCACCCAGCGTATGGCCACACTGGACAGGCTGACCGCATGGCGCCGCGCGATGGTCTGCAAGGCTCGCAGCAAAGCCTGGAAGGCAGACCAACCGCCAAACTCTTCAATGATCAGTTTGTATTTCACCAGCGATCGGTTGGTCGGTGTGGCTTCCGGCTCGGCGCGGCCCAGCCAGTGCTCGGTCAAAAAGCCACCGGCCAGCGTGCCATAGCACAGCAGGTGCATGCGGTGGCTTGTACCCAGGGCGGCGAGTTTGCCGGCCGGCCTGCGGTCCAGCAGCGAATATTGCGTCTGCATGCTGACCAGCGGCACACCGGCATCCATCATTTCCTGAGTGTGGGCGGCGTCAAAGTTGGTTCCACCCAGGTTTGCAATCAGGCCTTCTTTTTGCAGTGCGTGCAGGGCTACGGCGGTTTCGACATAGCGTGGCACGCTGTAGTCCCACCAGTGAAACTGCACCAGGTCCAGTCGCTCAGCGTTCAGGCGTTGCAGGGAGCGCGTGATGATGCGACGAACATAGGCGCTGTCCACCGTAGCCAGGTCGCCGTAGTCAGGTACAAACTTGGTGTGCACCTGCATGCGCGGCAAACCGGCGGCAGCGCGCGCGCCATTGAACGCGCCATACATGTTTTCCACGTCGGTATAGATGTCGGCGCCGTCTACGGTATTGAGGCCCGCGTCAAGAAACACCGCCATGTCGGCAATGGCGCGCTCGCGCTCCACCGGACCATGGTCCCCCGCGAGTTGCCAGCCGCCGCGAATGACGCGTGGAATGCGGTAGCCCGGCGCAAGCTCCGTGGTATCGACGGGGGCTAGCACCACGCTCATGCCTGGGGTTCTAGGGGCACGGCGGTGGTTTCGCTGTGCCGGAAAGTGCGTTTGCCCATGCGCGTGATGCGGAATCGGGTGGGGCAGTTGGGGTCCGGGCAGGCCACTTCGGCATCCGTGCTCATCCAGTCGGCGGGCTGCGTGACGCGCTGCTTGGCAGGCAGCAGTGGCAACAGGGCCGCCAGCGAATACATCGAAAAGCCCTGGCCGGGTGGAAAGTGCAGCATCTCGCCATGCGCTTCAAAGTAGTCGCCGACCCGTGCGTTGCACTGGATCTTGCGGTCGTCATGCACGACTACTTCCACCCGCAGGTCATAGAGTTCAAATTCGTCAGCTTGCATGTTTGGTTTGGCTTCGCACTTCGATACTATTAAAAACCAAATTCAGTATTTATATATACCGAAATTAAGTTCATTATTTGGTTCCCGCCTGACGCTGTCAAGAAGATTTATCGAATTGCTTTCTTTGCCGGCTTTTTCGTGCCTGTCGCTTCGGAGCCTGTCTGCAAAATCGAGCGACGGCGCAGCCGTTTACCAGCGGCTATTTCCCACGCGGACTCCAGCAGGTCGATGCGGGCTGCCGTGGCTGCATCGATTTGCACCGGGTCGCCGCTCTCGATAGCCAACAGACTGTCGCTCAAGGTCTTGGTTGATTGGCTGATGTCTGGCAACTGCCGCACCGCCAGCGTGCGCACCAGTTCCATGCGGCGCAACATCACCTCCATCATCTGCACGATCATGCTGTTTTGCGTGGCTCGGGCCACTGCAATGTTGAAACGCGTGCTGGCAATCGTCATGCGCTGTGCGCCGTCGTCGCTGAGTTTTTTGTTTTTGAATTTCGTGCAGGTTTCCTGGCTCAGACGCACCGCATCGCGCATACGCTCAAAATCTGCCGGGGTAGCGTAGATCGCCGCGAGGCGCGCAACATGGGGTTCAAAGAGGCGGCGCGCCTCCATCACACTATCAATGTCTTCCAGCGGCAGGTCGGGCAAGGGAAAACCGCACAGTTCTGGCGGAATGCTTTCGCTACGCACAAATATGCCGCCGGAAGAGCCTGGCAAGACGTGAACCACGCCCGCCAGCACCAGGAGTTTGATGGCTTCCCGCAGCGTCGGGCGACTGACTCCCAACTGCACGGACAGACTTTGCTCAGACGGCAGGCGCTCGCCCACCTTCACATCGCCCGCACGTATGGCTTCTGTGATCCGGTAAGCAACCACCTCGCAGGGGCGTACCAGTTGCACGGGTTGAAACACGAAACGGGTAGGTTGGATACGGGTCACGAAATCTCCTGAGCGGCAAATCGTAGCTTATCAAGGCCGGGCATCCGACATCTTGGGGGTCGTGGGTTGAAAGATAGGCGCCCAAGCGATTACAGTGTGTGAAGAACAAAAAGCAAACCTTTCCCACGACATGCAACTCAATCTCAAGCGTTCCAGTAAGCGTTTCCTGTCGATTCTTGCCCTGCTGCCCGTGATCGTGCTGACGCTGGCATTGCTCTACATGCTGGGGATGGACCATCTGGAAGGGCGCTCCCGCACCTATCTGCAAAGCCTTTTGTGGGCCAGCGAAACGATCACCACCACCGGCTACGGTGCCGACAGCAGTTGGCACCATCCCGCCATGGCCCTGTATGTGATGGTGGTGCAGTTTGCCGGGCAGTTCCTGATCTTCCTGGCGTTCCCCATGGTGATCCTGCCCTACTTCGAAGAGCAGTTTGAGGTGCGTTTGCAGCACCAGTTGCCGCCCATGGCGGGCAAGGTGCTGTTCTACCGCTATGGCGCGACGATTGACTCACTGCTGGTGGAGTTCACCAGCAAGGGCACGCCCTTCGTGATTCTTGAGGAGGACATGCAGGTGGCGCGCAATTTGCGCGACCGCGGCTACGACGTGGTGTTTGGCAAGATGGCCGATGACCCGACGGTGCTGAATAACGTGGCCCGGGCGCAAGCGGTTGTGGCCAACGGCGATGACCACGCCAATGCCACCTTCACCATGGTGGTTCGCGAGGCTGGCTACACGGGCCCGCTCTATGCACTCGCCGATGACCCGCTGTATCGCTACCCGATGCTGCAAATCGGTGCCAGTGACGTGTTTACACCGGCCCATGTGCTGGGTGCTGCGTTGGCCTCGCAGGCCAGTACCCGCATCAGTCCGCCTGCAGAGGGCATGCATTTGCTAGGCACCAAAATCGGCATGGCGGAGTTCCGGGTGCGGGCTGAAAGTCCGCTGGCTGGCAAGACCTTGGGTGAGTTGAAATTGCGCGAACGCCATGGCGTTTCTTTGATAGGGCAGTGGCTGGGTGGCGCTTTCACCACCACCAAGGGTCCGCAAACAGTGGTCGAGGCGGGTGCCATTCTGGTGGCTGTGGGGACCCACGCCAATCTCGAGATCGTGGAACGCATGGCCATGCCGATACGCCGTGCCGGCCCGATTGTGCTGGCTGGCTTTGGCGCCGTGGGCCAGAAGGTGGTCGAGATGCTGCAGGATGCGGGCGAAACCTGCATCGTGATTGACAGGCTGCCCGCCCCTGGCGTGGACCTGGTCGGCAGCGTGCTGGAGCGCAACATGCTCGATCGCGCCAAATTGCGTGAAGCCAGCGCGGTCGTGCTGGCGTTGAGCGATGACAGTGAATCGGTCTTTGCCACCGCCGTGGTACGCGACTACGCGCCCCAGGTGCCATTGATCGTGCGGGTCCAACGCACCCGCAACACCGCGCGGCTGTACCGCGCGGGCGCTGACTTCGCGATTTCAGTGGGCCAGGTGGCCGGGCAGATATTGGCCTTTCAATTGCTGGGCGAGCAGATGGTGCAGGTGGAGAACCGCATCAAGTTCATTCGTCAGAATGCCGGTGCGGTGGTCGGCAAGCATCCTTGGCGCAGCGAAGAACTGGACCGTACCGGTGCCAAAATTGTGGCCGTGGAACGTGACGGCGACATCATTGTGGAGTTCGATGCCGACTTTGCGGTGCAAGCCAACGATGAGTTGTTTGTCTGCGGCTCATTCAACAGTCTGGAGCGATTCCAGCGAGACTTCAAGACAGCCATGGGTTAAGGGAACCAGATGTTTGATCGTGCGCAATTGGAGGCATTTTCTGCCGTCATTCAACATGGCAGTTTCGAGCGTGCAGCTACCGAGCTGAATGTCACGCGCGGTGCCGTATCACAACGCATCAAAGCATTGGAAGAGGCTCTTGCCACCATCCTGGTGGTGCGCGAAAGGCCCGTTGTTGCGACCCGCACCGGCGAAATCCTGCTGCGCCACATCCGGTCTTTAAAGACCCTGGAGGACGACATCCTCGGCGCCATATCGCACAGGCAGCAGGACCGGGCGCCGGTTCCCATCGCCATCGCGGTCAATGCCGATTCACTGTCAACCTGGTTTGGCCCGCTGGTCGGCGTGCTGCTGGGCGAATACAAAATTGCGCTGGAAATTATCTGTGATGACCAGGACCACACCTTTCGGCGTTTGGTAAAAGGCGAGGTGTTGGGCTGTGTTTCAAGCGAGCCCGATGCCGTGCACGGGTTTCAGGCCACACCACTCGGTGTCATGCATTACCTCTGCGTCGCCACGCCTGGTTTTAAACAGAAATATTTCCAGGACGGTATGACGATTGCCTCGATTCTCGAAGCACCGGCCTTGCTGTTTGATAGAAAAGACGCGTTGCATGACCAATACCTGAAGCAACTTTTCGAGGTCCGGGTGGGTCAATACACGCGCCACTATCTGCCTTCGCCGATGGCCCTGTTGAGTGGCATTTGCACGGGTTTGGGCTATGCCATGGCACCTAGCCAGCGGATAAAGGATTTGTTGAACACGGGTCAATTGGTTGAATTGACGCCGGGTTGCAAGGTCACCGTTCCCCTCTATTGGCACCACTGGACCATGGAGCCGCCCCTGGCCAGCGCCCTGACGCAAACCATCACCGCGCACGCACGTGCGACGCTAGATCAACGGGTGTGAGATGACTCGTCACGGCATACATCCCAAAGACCAATAGCGAAGCCATGAGGCCGGCGACCAGTGACACCAGATCGGTATCCAGTGTGGTCCATCCGGCCCAGCCGAGGGCGTAGCCCAGCAAAGACGCCGTAAAACCTGCCAGCATGGTCAACCAGGCACCCTGGGCAGAGATTTTCCAGCGCATGGTAAGCGCCACAAACACGACCCCAATGGCACCCAGGTACACCATGTTCAGGGCGACCATGGTGTCGATGATGGCCTGATAGGACCATTCCTGTTCATCCAGGCTGAAATCCAAGCCCAGAGCCACCAATTCTTCCGCCGTGAACCCGGTATCCCAGCCCTTGCGAAGGATCATCTCCTTGTCGC
>CAIQEX010000544.1 GCA_903870955.1 uncultured beta proteobacterium | reverse complement strand
CGAAACCTTCAGGTTCAGGGATCCCTTCAAGGCCTCGTTGCAAAACGGGGCCTTTTTTTTGGCTCCGCCATATGGGCCCTAAACCATCTTGCGCACGTGCAACATCAGCCCGTTGCAGGCATCTTCCACCAGGTCGAGTACCTTTTCAAACGCAGAGGGGCCGTCGTAATACGGGTCTGGCACGGTCGGGCTGTCGTGCACCTGGCAGAACTCTGTGAGTCGACGCACTTTGTGCATGTGTTGCGGTGGGCAGATGTCCTGCACCAGCGCCAGGTTGTCCCAGTCCATGGCCAGAATCAAATCAAAAACGTCGAAGTCTGCGTCGCGGATTTGCCGCGCACGCAATCCCGACAGGTCGTAACCACGGAGGGCCGCGTGCTCTTGTGAACGTGGGTCGGGTGGGCTACCGGGATGGTAGTTGTGCGTACCGGCCGAGTCGACACTCACCCGATCCTGCAGGCCCTGTGCGGCCACCTGATGGCGAAACACGCCATCGGCTGTGGGGCTGCGGCAGATATTGCCCATGCAGACGAAAAGTACGGAATATTGCTTCATATCTTTGCGGTTTGTTTGGCCAGTTTCGAACGGACTCCACAAGATAGCAGACGCTTGGAGCCTGCGCATCGCCCGGCCTTTGTGGCGACGACCTTGGCTCATTGCGTTTTCTGTCTCGTCTTGCATATACTGTACAAATGAACAGTCTTTTATTGCACCGATTCTCCCCGCAAAGCGGCGCCATGACGCCTATTCCGGCCCGGCAGGCGCCGGCTTGGGTCACGCTGATCTGCAACAAGGTGAAGGCCGGATTCCCCTCACCGGCCGAAGACTTGGGCGTGGTGCGCCTGGACCTGTCCAAGCTCATTGGTGCCGACGAAGAAGATGCCTATTTCATGTGGATCAGCGGGGATTCGATGATTCAGTTTGGCATTTTTGATGGCGATCTGGTGCTGATCCGCAAGCGCAAACGTCCCCGCCATGGCCAAATTGTCATCGCCTGCCTGGACCGCGACTTTTTGGTCAAAAAGCTCTACAAAAAACCGGATGGCACCAAGCTGCAGTCCGGTAACCCCGAGGTGCCCGACATCCTGCTCAAGGAGGGACAAACCCTGGAAGTCTGGGGTGTGGTGACCAACACCGTACGCATGTTTAAAGCCTGAGCGGTAGACCCACTTTCCTATGTACGCGCTGGTCGACGGCAATAACTTTTATGTGAGTTGTGAACGGGTGTTTCAACCTGCCCTGAATAGTCTTCCGGTGGTTGTCCTCAGCAACAACGATGGCTGCGCCATTGCGCGCAGCAACGAGGCCAAGGCGCTGGGCATTGCTATGGGTGCACCCTGGTTTCAAATCAGGCACTTCGAGAAGTCCGCGGGACTTGTGGCCCTGTCCGCCAACTTCGGTTTGTACGGCGACATGTCGGATCGCATGATGCGCTTGGCTGCGGGTTTGGGACCACGCCAGGAGATTTACTCGATTGACGAATCGTTCATCGAACTTGCCGGTGTAGCGGGTGACCTGGTTGAGCGTTCCCACACCATCCGCTCGCGCATATTGCAAGGCACCGGCATACCTTGCGGAATTGGCATAGGACGCACCAAGACGCTGGCCAAACTGGCCAACCACATCGCCAAGACAGCAGAGCGCAAGCCCGGTAGCTATCCGCAAGCATTGGCCCAAGTGTGCAATCTGGAAACCCTTTCTCTGCCAGAGCAGTTGGCCGTTTTCGCAGCAACCCCGGTGGGCGAAGTGTGGGGCGTAGGTCGCCAAATCAGCAAGCAACTCATCAGCGGGGGTGTTCTAACCGTAGAAGACCTGATGCGGCTGGATCCAGCCACGGTGCGAAGTCATTTTTCAGTTGTGCTGGAGCGCACAGTACGTGAGTTACGCGGCACCTCCTGCATTCAACTGGAGCATATGCCGCAGCCCAAAAAAGAGATTGCCTGCACGCGCTCCTTTGGACATCCGGTCACCGGGTTGCATGACCTGCATGAGGCCGTGACCGAATTTGCTTCCAGGGCAGCAGAGAAATTGCGTGGCCAACAAGGCATGGCCGGGCAGGTGCTGGTCTTCATCCGTACCAGTCCATTCCGCAAAGACGATTCTCAAACCAGCCGCTCAGTCACTGTGCCACTGCGCAGGCCAAGCGCCGACACTGCGGTTCTGGTGCAATCGGCATTAAGGGGTTTGGACAGTATTTTTGTCGCAGGCTACCGCTACGCCAAAGCCGGGGTG
>CAIQEX010000543.1 GCA_903870955.1 uncultured beta proteobacterium | reverse complement strand
TGCACCTGTTGATTTAAAATCATATTCCGTTATTCCATCCAACTCAATTGATATATTTTTGAGTAGGTCTGCAGTTCTAAAAAGCGCCGCTCCTGGAGATACAGGATTAACTCCATCGCAATAAACTGACTGCCGCACAAATGTATTTTGTGAAATTTTGGTATCTCCAACATAGGCAGCGTAGGCCTCGCCTCCTTTCCACTCTCCAGCACCAATTAGCGCCGATGTATAAACGAAGCCACAACGCGGTTCAAATATGTATGGCAACGTCTTCTCCAAAAAACTATCAGCAATCAAATCGTCACTGAACAGTATTTTAGAAAAGGGAGCCGTAGATAATTGAGCGCATCGAATCCAATTTAAAACTGGACCGATATTATCCGTATTCTTATATACACGAACCCTTGAATCTGTCTTCATATACTCAAGGGCAACTGAAGCCGTTTGGTCAGAGCTGTCGTTGTCAACAACAATAATCTCTATATCTTGTACCGTCTGCTTTATTGCAGACTCAATAGTTTCACCTATCAGACGCTCCCGGTTATACGCCGGTATTAATATGGAGGCAATTGGCATTTCAATTAAAATAGTTTGAATTCAACAATGCATGAAGAGATTGCTCTCTACATGCTACTTTTCCGCTGACAAATATCCTTCAAATCGGATTAACATCTCGCTTGATCAAATATTACATCATCTACCAATTCTGACATTGCGTTATATTCATAATCTCTGATCCAAATGGCCTACGTGACTGGGGCTTAATTCATCGACTTAGGGCACGCAAGGTTGACGATTCACCTTTCCTACAAACCTCTCTTATCGAGCCAGAAATCTATATTCATTTCCAGACCTTCCAAGGCGCCCGCCCATTTGCCCACAACTCTTCAAGAAAATTCTTATCTCGCAATGTGTCCATCGGTTGCCAAAACCCATCATGAACGTATGCGCGCAATTGTCGCAAATCAGCCAGTGTCTCCAGCGGACCACGCTCCCAAACTGAGTTGTCTCCTTCGATCAGTTCCAGCACCTTTGGAGACAGGACAAAGAATCCTCCGTTTACCAGACCATCTTCACCTTCTGGTTTTTCTTTGAACGAAGTTACATTCTGTTTACCGTCGAGTTTCATTATTCCAAACCGGCCCGGTGGATGAACAGACGTTAATGTGGCAAGCTGACCATGGTTACGGTGAAATCGAATCAATTCGGTAATGGAGACATCGCTAACCCCGTCGCCGTAGGTAAAACAAAATTCTGATTCATCCTTCAAGTAGGACGCTACGCGCCTGAGACGCCCACCCGTCATAGTTTGCTCGCCGGTGTCCACCAACGTGACCTTCCACGGTTCCGAGTATTGGTGGTGCACCTGCATACTGTTATTGGCCATGTCAAACGTCACGTCCGAGTTATGCAGGAAGTAGTTGGCGAAGTATTCCTTGATCACATAGCCCCGGTAACCACAGCAAATGATGAATTCATTTACACCATGGGCTGAATACATCTTGAGGATATGCCAAAGAATGGGCTTGCCGCCTATTTCCACCATAGGTTTGGGCTTGAGATTCGTCTCTTCGGATATCCTGGTTCCAAGGCCACCAGCGAGAATGACTGCTTTCAAATTGCCCCCTTCAGAATTTCATGTTGTTTGACGCCCTATCGCATCGAAGCCTCAGTAACTAGCTGCATACCCCGCACTCGTCAGCAAATCCCGGCGTGCCTGTTCCACGAGCGTGTTTGGCGCAGTGTACTTGCGGTACAACTGTAGCGTGCAAGCCAACAGTTTTTCATCTTGAGAATTGCCACGCCGCAGATTTTCTTCAGAAGTCGGCTGACTCTTGTGGATCACCACAGAGGCCGCATTCACATGTACAAGGTCGTGCTGTTCGACACACTGCAGCAGGAAATCCCAATCTTCGTAGAGGTCCATGTCCCCAGGAAAATTTAGGCCTTGGACGACATCGCGCCGGTAGGCCAGGCAACTGTTGGGAATACGGTTGAGAACATAAACGCTGTCGCGTGTCACGCCTGCGATGGATATCATCTCGCGCTGCATCAAGCGCGGGGGCATAACATCCCGATCCTCATGTTGAACTTGGAAGTCACAGAACACCAGGGGTGGCCGTGCATCGCCTATCGCCTCCGCCAGCGCTTCCAGATGCCCGGGCTCAAAAGTGTCATCGTCATCCAGGAAAATGACGTAATCATCGTCGAGCAGTCTGAGCCCCATATTGCGACTGGCGGCCGGGCCACGGTTTCCACTGCGAATAATGTAGGTGTGCCGTCCCCCGAGGGCGTTGAGTTCCTCATACGGCGGTACATAGCGTGACGAGTCGTCCACCACGATGACCTTGAAATCCTTATACGTCTGCGCAATCAACGACTGCAAGGTTCTACGCAACAGAATGGGCCGCTCGTGGGTGGGGACGATGATCGTGAACATATTCAACGAATCTTTGCTCTTACAACATATTGAAATGCCATTGCGTCCTGTTCGGCCACATCCGGGTCTATTCCACTCGCCTGTGCCATGGCTCGAATGGGCGCCATGTACTTTGCCGCATCGGGAGAATGAATAATCCGGGAGACTGCACTTTCGACCTGGTAGCCGGCTTTTTCAAACATCTCGAAAATCGTGGTGCGGGTGAAGAAACGCAGGTGCGTGCGGTCAAACAAGCCTTCATCTTCGTATCGGAACTGTCCCGCATTGACACGGGCCTGAAAGCTCCAATGCTGCGCATTGGGGATGCTGGCGATCACAACACCCTCGCTGGGTAAATAGCGCCGAATACGACTCAAGACAGCCCACGGATCGCGCAGATGTTCCAGCGTATCACCGAATATCCAGGCATCTGCATTCGCGACACTGGCAAACTCGGCCTCGTCCATGGTCTCGATATCACGACAAAGCGTCTTGTAGCAAACCGCAGCCGCAATAGCTGCATTTTCCGGATCAATGTCGATCCCGGTCCATTGGCATGACGCATTGCGCGCAAGGTAGGCGCGCGTCAAAGTGCCTCGCATGCAACCCACCTCCACCACCCGATTGCAGGGATTCGGGATCATTTCCAGAATTGTTTCGTTGTAGAGATCGTGTGCAGGAGTCTGTTTCATAAGCGGGGGTTTCTCCGGAGTTCTCTTGAAGACTTGATTGATGACCTTGTCCGCCATCGCATGGTACGCAAGGACGTACTCCTCATGTCGGTTCTCGCGTACGGCGGTTTTCAAGGCATCGCAAATCACCGCTTCGTTATTGAATCGACTGAGCTGGGTAGACCAACCCAACTTGAACGGGTTGTAAGTGCAAACCTGGATGGCAGGGTTTATGGCCAATAGGAGAGACACAATACCTTCCACCACAAACACCTTGCGATGCACACCTTCGCGATACGCGGTTTGATGCAGCAACGCCTTTTGCAGGGGTGTCTCGGGCCCTTCAGCGATTGCAAAGAACGACTCGCATACTTGCAACCACTTGCGCCAGAAAGCAGGCTTTGCCACAAAGTAGTTGCTGAATACCGTACAGCGGGAATCCATGAACAGGGTGCGCAAATCAATCGATAGGCCTGCCGCATCCGCGCACTGTTGCGATGTTTCGAGGAAGCCTGGATCGGCCAGTTCGCCCCCCACGAATACGTTTTGAAAAAATGCTCCGATATCAACCTGCGGTGAGAAGGTAATCACATCGGACTCAACGGGTGCTTTGCGGATGAAATCCAGCACCGCCGCAGAGCTCAACCCGGTTTTTTCCTTGAAGCGCGGTGAAAAGAAACCGTAATAGGTCTCAGCGTCCAATTCGGTAGAAAGAAGCAGTTGGCGCACGGGCCAATACTCCATCCAGTCCGCCCGCGCGTTGGCCCGGTTGTCGAGCGCCAGATAGCCCTCTTCCAGATTGTCAAAATGCTCTGGCAGGTAGGCAATGGTGTAGATGCGAATTGAAGTCATTCGGGCCACTTGTTTTGATAAGTCGTCAATTCGGTGAGCCAAGCGGGGCTGAAGCTGCCGCTGCTTTCATGCACCAAAGAAATAGGCCAAGTGCCCATTCTCAAACCCAAGTTCTCTGCCTGCCGGCAAAAATCCAGATCATAGAAGTGAAACTTAAACTGCTGATCAAAGCGCAATGCACTGCGGTGCAACGTCTCACTGCTTGCAGCCAGAAACAAACCGTCCAGCAATTTGACTTCCTGCCCTGAAGGTCCGAACACATCGATCTGCTCCGCTGGAATTCCCTTGCCGTAAGCAACGGAACCACTAAAGTGTCGGCGCTCATCCCAGACGATTGCGTCCCCTTGGAAAACCAGGGCCCAGGAAGGCTGCCGGGGCAGGCGACGGGTGTTTCCGACAACCCCAACAATGTCGAACGCCGCAAGCCCCTCCGCCAAACGCTGGGGCCAGAACAGGTCGCACAAATGGATGTCGTCGTGCATAAAAACCAGGATGCGCGGAACATTCACGGTTTCAGCGATCGCCTGGTTATAAACCTCGGGAAGTCCAAGCGAATTGTTTGCAAACACCCGCAATTCGAACTGGTCTTTATACGCAGTAAACCGCCGCAGTGAACGACCCAGCGCAGTGTCGGAAAAGAAAGCCTCTTCACTGCTTTTGGTTGCACATACGATGCGAATAATCACAGGCGCCTATCTCCCAAGGGGTTTTTTGTGGGTTCAGTGTACCAACCCATTTATGACCCCAGGCGTATTACTTTGCAGGACAGCAGGCTCTGACGCAGCGTGGCACACAGGCCTTCTGCATCGGATTGCAAACCCATACCACCCACCGTCAGTCTGAACCATGATTCCGAATCACGGGGCTTGTCGGTCATGGCGCCGACCTTCACCGCCAGCATCGTTTTGTTGTGCAACTCCTCGGGGAATCGCCGGACGAAATCGCGACCTGCGGGAGCCAGAAGCTGTCGATGGTAGAGGTAGGGAAACTCAACCCCCCAGCCTCCAACTTTGCGCAGTTCCTCTGGCGAAGTGATGGCGAGGTTGACGGGCGCATCTTTCGATTCGGCCACATTGAAGAGGCCATCGGCATCACCATCCTGGCCACCAGTCGACGCATCACCCCCCAAGGCAAATTCCAGCGTGGCATAGGCACGCATGGCCTCCGCCTTTGATTTTTGCCAATCGTCCTGGCTGCGCTGCAAATTGCGTCGGGCATCCAGCAAGCTGCCCAACTCGGCGGCACCGGCCTGGTACGACTCACTGGTCGCTTCAAACATTGCAAGCGATGCGCGCATGCTGCCGAACTGCGCGTCTTGCCGCAAACGCGCAGCACGCAGCGCTGACAACGAACTCTCCACCTCGCGCAAAGCCTGCAAAATAGTCTGCGCATAGGTCTCCACCATTTGCTCGCGACTGAAGTCTGCACTGGCCTTGTCGCCATCCCGACGGCCCCCATCAAAAATCGTGACCGCCAGGGACGCGATGGCATTCATCAAGAAATTTTGCGGTTGAAACAAGCTTGCCAAACCCAGCGCGCTGTAGCCCGCCTGGGCACTCAGATCTACAGGCGGCAGCAAGCGGGCACGCGCCACGTCGATGTCGGCGTTGGCGGCGCGCAACCGCGCCTCTACCATCCGCACATCCGGCCTGCGCAAGAGCAGGCGGGAAGGCAAACCCGTCTCAACGTTCGGTACCGTAAAGTCATCCAGACCACGGCCAGACAACTGCACCTGTGATGCAGAGGTGCCCAATACCCGGGCAATGGCTGTCAAATAGTCGTCCCGCTGACTTTCCAGCGCGGCAATTTGTGCCACCTGCGCATTGACCGACGCCCGCTGGATTTCCAGCTCGAGTTTGGTCGCGTCACCCAAAGCCATCCTTTGCTCAACCGATTGCAGAATGCGCCGGGTCAACACTTCATTTTCCCGCATGACAGCAATGGAGTCGCTCACTTCGAGCCAGGCGATGTAGGCCATGACCAGATTACCAACCACGTTGCGTTGCACGTTTTGACGTTCATACACGGCGCGCCACATCTGCAGATCAGAGGATGCTTCCAACGCCTTTTGTTCACCCCAAATATCCAGTCGATAGGTGGCCTGTAGTCCAACCTGTGAGCTTTGCAATGCGTCGGCGGTGGTCCCGCCGGTCTGGGTTACTGTGCGCACGGGCGCGGAAAGAAATGGCAAGGAACCAGCCCGTGTCTGGTCGGCACGAATACGGGTTTGCGCCAACTGCAATGTGGCCAGGCGCAGCTCCGAGTTGTTGGCCAGGGCCCGATCCACCAGGTAGTTCAGTTCCTGGCTTCCATAGTTCATCCACCAGGCACCGTGCAGGTCTTGTCCCTTTTGTTCGGCTGGCAAGTTAAACCGATAGGTTTGTGGCAACAGCGGCGCCTCATGCAGCGTGACCAACTGTTGACCGCCGGCAAACAGGGGCAGCAGTCCCAACCAAACGCAAGCCGCCGCATCACGCATACGGAGCAATGCTGTTGATTGGGCGGCAAGCGGTCTCATGGCTCACGAATCGATTCGGAGGTGGCCTTGGTCAAAGGCCACAACATATAGGACATCACCGAGCGTTTGCCCACGAGTATTTCTGCCGACACGGTCATGCCGGGGAGCAAGGTCGAACCAGGCGGCATTTGGTCCAGCTTGGTACTTTTGAATGCGACGCGCCCGCCGTAATAGGCGTCCGAAATATTGGAATTGGCGGGTTCACGGCGGAAGGAATCCTGGCTGATGGTGCGCAAGCTTCCCTCCAGCATGCCGTGCTTTTGGTAGGGAAATGCATCCAGTTTCACATGCACTTCAGAACCCATCTTGAGGTAGCCGACGTCCTGCGACTCGATCTGCACCTCGGCCTCCAACTCTTTGCCGATCGGCACCAAAGTGACAAAGGGCTCAGCCTCCCGGATGATCGAGCCCTGCGACAGCTTGGCAACTTCCAGCACCACCGCGTCCGCCGGGGCCGTCAGGATCACCTTGTTTTGCCTCAGACTTGCCTTTTGCAACTGGTCGCTGATGGCATCGCGCTCGCGGGAAACCGCTAGCAAATCTTCCAGCATTTTCTGGCGCCAACTGGCTTCAAAGGCCGACCTTTCCGCCTCCATCGCCGTCAGTTCACGGCGCAGTTCGGCCTGATGGCTACGCGCCGCCTCGCTTGCGCGTTCGGCTTCCAGCAGACGGTCACGCACGTCCAGCAGACGGCTCTTTACGGCCAGCTTCTTGGACACCAGATCGTCGGTCATGCCCTCCATCTCGCGCAAACCCTTGACGCGCGCCTCCTGGGCTTGTTCGTCTCGCCGCGCGGCTTCAATTGAAGAACGCAGTCGTGCGATGGACTCGGACTGCCTGCGAATCTGCTGCGTGTAGCTGGCCTGACGCTCGTTGGAGAGCTGATCCTGAATCTTGCGGTCCGACGTATCGGTTTGGGGCAACCCGGTTTTGTTGCCATTCAGCGCCGCATCGATGCTGGCCCACTGGGTGTTCAGGCTCTCCAGTTTGCTGCGCAACTGAGATTCGTCTGCAGCGGCAAAAGTCGGATCCAGGGTCGCCAGTTTGTCTCCCTTGTGGACGATCTGCCCGGCCCGCACGTCCACGCTTTGCACAATGGATGTTTCCAGTGGCTGCACCACGATGTTGGGCACGGTGGCCGAAAGCCTGCCCCGTGCGATAACGATCATGTCCACTTCAGAGAGTGTTGCCCAGACGATAAAGCTAACCAGTGCAGCCAGCAAAACATGCAGCGTGATGCGCGCCATCAACGGCAGTGGCCGACGCTCGATTTCGTCCGCGTCAGGCAGGAACTCGATGGCCGTCTTGCTGGACGCACCCGAAGTTTTGCCTTCTTTGGCTACAGATGACTTGTCTGCTGATGCCATAGCGTTTGGTAGGTTGAACTACGAGAAAGCAGCTCTTCATGGCGGCCCGCATCGTCGAGCTTGCCCTGCTGCATAACCAGGATGCAGTCCGCATGGACCAGCGTGGACAGGCGGTGCGAGATCATGATGACGGTCCGGCCCTCGGATATCTTCGACAGGTTGTTGATAAAGATGGCTTCGCTCTCGGGGTCCAGGGCACTGGCCGCCTCATCCAGAATCAGGATGCGCGGCCTGAGCAACAACGAACGCGCAATCGACATGCGCTGCTTCTGTCCACCGCTCAAGTTCGAGGCGTTTTCCTCCAGCAAGGTGTCGTAACCTTGTGGCAAACGTTCGATGAATTCATCGGCACCGGCCAGTTGCGCCGCATTCACAATTTCTTCGAAAGTGGCGCTCGGCTTGGCGATGGAAATGTTGTCGCGCACGCTGCCACGGAACAGAAAGTTTTCCTGCAGCACGATGCCAACCTGCCGACGCAGATGCGGCAATTCAATTTCACGGGCGTCAATGCCGTCAAAGCGCACCACGCCGTCACCCACTGGGTAAAGCCCCTGAATAATCTTCGTTAGCGTGGATTTGCCCGAGCCACTGCGCCCGACGATGCCCACCACGGTACCCGCCTGGATGTTGAACGTGGTCTTGTCGAGTGCCGGAACCTGGGAGCCCGGATAGCGGAAGGTCACATCGTCAAACGTGATGTTGCCGGAAAGCGTGGGCCGCAAACCTCCCGCGCCACCCCGCCCTTCCGAGGGCCGGTTCATGACATCGCCCAAGATGCGAACCGACACAGCGGCCTGTTGGTAGTCGTTAATCAGGCCAGCAATCTGGATCAACGGCCCGGTGACCCGACCTGCAAACATCTGGAACGCGATGAGCGCGCCCACCGTCATGGTCTGGTCAAACACGCTTTGCGCACCCACCACAATGATGACGATAGGCAGCATCTTGCCCAGGAAGTCCGTCGCAGCATTTCCGGTAACGGCCGTGCGACTGACGTTGAAATGGGCCGTGATGGACTGGGCCGAGAACTGATCCCAGTTGCGGCGTTGAGCCGGTTCAATGGCCAGCGCTTTGACGGTACGCATGCCATGGATGGTCTCCACCAGCAGTGCCTGCCGCTGCCCTTCTGCGCTATTCAAGACGTCCAATTGGCGTCGGTACAAAGGCAACAAAGCCGCAATAATCAACGTAATCACCAGCGCAAAGCAGACCACGATAAACGCCAGCTTGACCGAGTAGCTAAAGAGCAACGGCACGTACACCAATAGCACCACCGAGTCCAGGCCGGTCAGGAACAGACGCCCGGTCAAGAAACTGCGTATGCCTTCGAGTTGCTGCATCACCCGTGCCACCACACCTGCCGAAGTCATATCAAAGTAGTCGATCGGCAGCGACATCAGGTGCGAGAAGGCACGCCGTGTAATCTGCATATCAATCTTGTTCGTGGCAGACAGCAAAAGTATTTGCCGCACATACGCAAAGATTGCCTCAAAGATGAGCGCCACCACAATGCCCACGGTCAACACCCACAGGGTGGATGCGCTCTGGTGCGTCAACACCTTGTCGATCACCAACTGAAAGAATATGGGTGATGCCATCCCCAGGGCACTCAACGCGATGGCGGCAATCGCCACGTCACGAAAGGCCACCTTCTGTTTCAAGATTTCCGGGATAAACCAGCGCAGACTAAAAGGCTGCTTGAGGTCGGTAAACGACGGCATGCGTTTCAGCAGGAACACGCTACCCGCCCAGCTCTCCATCAGCGTGGCACGGTCCAGGTTGTGAACCTTGGACTCTGGAATTTGCGGATTCAGCACCGCAACCCGCCCCTCTGCACCGTCAGCGCCCTGCACCACGCCCACGATGATGATGGCGTGACCGCTCTTGAGCATGCCGATAAACGGGAATACGCCCTCCTGCGCGAAGAGGCCTTTCCAGGTTAGCTTGGTCATGCGGCCTTTAAGACCCAGGTCGGCCGCCATGCGCACGAGCAAGGCTGGGCGCAACTCATCTTCGCCGAGTGCGTACTCTTCGATCAGACGCTCAGGATTGGCCTGTAGCCCATGGTGTTGGGCTATGGCGGTCAAGCACTGAACTATGGATTGGTTTTTTTGAACCGACATCGGTTGCGGCCTGCGACGGGGCATTTAGCCATGAATGGACATGTCCCATTCTCAATCCCGCCCCCCGTCGGCAAAGCCTAGAAAAGCGCCGCTTTTGCGACCTTGTTGGCGTGTGCATCGAGCCACGATGCCACACGGCGCTCAACCTCGGTCTTTTGTGTCGCGCTCAGCATGCTGAGTGCGCGTTCCTGGTTGGGTTTGGCCGAAGCGTCGCCCAGTCGCACTGCCACTGAGAACCACTTGGCGGCTTCCATGGCATCCAGCGCCACACCATCGGCCGTGGCATAGCAAAGACCAACCCGGTTTGCAGCCGGTGCCAAACCCGCCTCAGCCGCGTGTGTCCACAGGGTGAAAGCGCGCTGCAAATCGCGCGCGTGGCCACGTCCCGCATGGCAGGCAATGGCCAGGTTATAGGTGGACTCGAGGTCACCGGCCAGGTGCGCCTGCTCCCACCATTGCACGGCTTTGGCGTGGTT
>CAIQEX010000542.1 GCA_903870955.1 uncultured beta proteobacterium | reverse complement strand
CGCGTGGTGTTTCCGCTCTTCCCTGTTTCAAAACGCTAATTTAAACTGTTGGAGTCAATACAAGGTGCCAAAAAAGCGCCCACACGGGGGAATATCCTTGAGCGCGATACAGCGGCTTTTTTCGCATTTGTTTGTGCAAGTGACCATACGTTCATTGCGTTCCTCGGCATTGACCACGGGTGCCGTGCTGCTGTTGTCGTCGCTGGGTGCCTGGCAGTACCTTGGCAGCAGCCTGCAGGCTGTGGATGTGCGTGTTGCTTCCACCGTTGAAGTGGACGTACCGGCAGACAAGCAGGTGCTGGTGGTTGCTATTGATGACGCTGCTTTTCAGAACTTTTTTGGCGCCGCTTCACCGCTGCGTCAGGACCGGGTGGCGCAGCTCCTGCACACCGTAGCCCAAAACACGCCCCATGCCAGGAAGCGGGTGGTCGACCTTGATCTGGCACCGACTCTGCCTGCAACCGGAGAAGGTGCACTGGACGCGGCGCTATCCGAAGATGGAGCACGCTGGGTACTGGCCTCGACTCCGGGCGGCACACCTGCCGACAACGCCTACCGCGCCCTGTGGCGACAGCAGCTGTGTGCCCGCGGTGTCCGATTCGGTGTGCCTTTGGTGCCCACGGATTTCGGCTACGTGCGACTCTCGCACCAGTACGCAGGTTCGCTTTCAGATGCCGCGCTGGCAAGCGGCCAGCCCGACTGTATTGCACCCGAACATCCGCTCACCCTGCAGCCGGCCCCGCTTTCGCCGCACAACCTGCACGAAGGCACGGTTCTTCCCTTTAGCGGCGATCTGGAGGCTCTGGCTCTGAGCCTTACGGCACTCGACCCGCAGTGGGTGGTTATCGGTGGTACCTGGGGCAAGGACGACGTCTTCTCGTCTCCCTTTGGCATGCGCTATGGCGTGCAAATCCACGCCGCTGCACTTGCCGGCCGCTTGAGCGACCTGCACCAGGTGCGTTACGCAGTGCAGTTGGGTGCCGCGTGGGCCTTCGTCACCGCGATGTCGCTGTTGCTGTCCAGCACCAACCGGCACGTGCGGCAGTGGGTCCACTTGGTCGGAGCACCGCTGCCCGGACACCTGTTTTTTGAAACCCGTTTGCTGCCCATCCTGCTGATGTGTTCGGTGCTTTTGTTGTCTGCTCTTCTGGGCTGTTTTTTGGGGCTGGGGTATGGATTTTCCGGTGTCTGGATCCCGTCCAGCACCGTGGGCAGCGTGACCATGATTTCCGTCATGCTGGTGTGGAACTGGGGCAAGGCGGACTATTACGACTACAAGTCCTTGCAAGAAGCCTCCAGCCGCACCGTGGTCAGCCCCCTGGTCGCCGACTGGAACAGCATGCTCCACACCGCCCGGTCTCTGCTGGGCCTGTCAACCCATGCGCAATCGGTCACGCTGGGCACCCCGCGCCTGGCGTTCGAAGGAATTATGGCCTTTCTGAGCATACTTTTGCAGAACGTGTTGCCCCTGCTTTCAGTGGCGTATGCGGTGACCAGGCCTTTGTAGTCCAAAGTAAAAAAAGGAGAATTTCATGGGTAGTCGTCTCAAAGTCGTATTTCTGGTGTGTCTGGCCAGCATCGCTGGCGTGGCACCCGCAGAGGGGTCTCCATGCCTGGTTATCGGCGAACCCTCGGCGCGGGTCTCGACCCCGGATGGCGATCGCTCACCCGTGTTCCTTGCGCCCGCATGCGAGGCCGTGCAACTGATTTCCGGGCGGGCACAGGCTAGCTGGGTCGGACGCGACGGCAAGCCCCGCATTGCCCCCATCACCCCGACCGGGCCGGATGCCAGCCCCGAGCCCGGCGTGGCCGAGCGCTCCACCTACCTGGTCTGGTCCGAGCTGACCAGCAAACGTGAAGCCCAGCGCCCGGCATTTATGCGCGCCCTGAGCATCGAACGCGAGCCCCGCATCTTTATCCCTGAGGACGGCCTGTTGCTCTCCGGCAGTGCCGATGTTCTCACGGAGGTGCAGATCACTGCCATCCGGGCGGCAGGAGAAGAACCGGTGAGCACCTACCAGGTTGAGGCGGGCCAATCGCTGCGCCTGCCCGCTTCCAAGCTGGAAGCCGACACGGTGTACCGCATCCAGATCCGGCGGGGCGAGTTGGCCGAGCAATGGCGCTGGCGCCTGCTGGCACAGGATGACGCACGGCGTGTGCAGCAGAGCATCCGGGAAATCAAAACCAGCGTCTCGGACCCGCTACAACAGGGCCTATTGCAAGCCATGCTCTACGAACAACAGCACCTGAGCATTAACCGCGCGCTCATGATGCAGGAGCTCAACAAATGACCGCCCTCGTGCGCCGTGCAGCGCGCGCGCTAGGTGGGGCCACGGCCCGCCAGCGCACCGCCTGCGCCGCGCTGCTGAGTGGTCTGGTGATGAGCCTTGCGGTGCCAGCCGCACCCGCCGCACCCGGGGCAATGGATGTGCTGACGCAGGGGCGGGCTCTGCGAGCCTCGGGCGACTTGCTGCAGTCCATCGAACTTTTGCAAAGCGCGGTGGAGTCGTCTAGCCCCGTTACGCCGGCCTTCCAAAGTGCTGCCCGCGCCGAACTGGGTGAGTCGCTGATGGCGGCCGGTCGGCTGGACGAAGCCGAGCCGCTCTTGCAGGGTGCGTTAGTGGGTGCCACACCGGTCGACCGTGCACGTTTTCAGTTGCTGCTGGGCAACCTGGCCGTCAAGCGCAAACAGGACACGGTCGCGTTGGAACGCTTCAACGCCGTGCTGGCTGATACCCTGGCCACTGCCGACCTCAAGCTGGCGGCCCGTCTGAACCGTATCCGCCTGTTCCCGCAGGAACAGCGCTGGGAGCAGGTTGCCGCGCTGCACCGTGCGTTCGTTGCACCTGGTGCTGCACCGGTGGCCGGCGCCTACCGCCTGCACCTGGGCCAGCTGGCTTCAGGCTTTGGCGCATCCGGCCTGGAAGTGGCCTATACCCAGCTGGAGGCATCCCGCGCCTGGGCCGTGGCCCACCGTGATGTTCACTTGCAGCTGGAGGCACTGGATGCATTGGCCCAGTTGTACGAAGACCAGAAGCGCAGCGCCGATGCGCTGCAACTCACGCAGCAGGCCCTGGCTTTGGCGGCGCCACTTGACGCCGGCCATGCAGCGGACCTGCTGATCAGCCTGGAGTGGCGACAGGCGCGCCTGCTGGCGGCGCAGGGCTTGAAAGAGCCGGCCACTGCAGCCTATCAGCGTGCCATTGCGCTGGTGGATGCGGCCAAGCAGGACATTCCGATTGAATACGAGGACAGCCAGTCTTCGTATGAGCGCACTTTCAAACCGTTGTATCTGGGCTACGTGGACCTTCTGCTCAAGGGTGTGACTCCGCAGAACCAGTCGCAGCAATTGCGTGCGGTGGTGGACGCCATCGAAGCGTCCCGCCAGGCCGAGTTGCAGGATTTTCTGGGCGACCGCTGTTCGGTGGAGGCGGTGCAGGGCACCGCTGCGGTGGAGCTGTCGCCGGGCACCGCCGTGCTGTACCCGGTGGTGTTTGCGGACCATGTGGCACTCATCGTGCAAACGGCGCAGGGCTATTCGCTCTCTGGCAGTGGCGTGAAAGGTGAGGATGTTCGCATCGCGGTGGGCATTCTGGCCGAGGGGCTGCGTTACGGCATTGACAGCTACAAAGAGCCCTCGCGCCAGTTGTACGACTGGCTGGTCCGGCCCATTGCCGGGCAGCTGGCACTGCAAAACATTCATAACCTGGTGGTCGTGCCGGACGGTGCCCTGCGTCTGGTTCCGTTTTCTGTTTTGCATGACGGCGCCCGCTATCTGATTGAGCAATACGCTGTCTCCTCGGTCACCGGAATGTCGATGACCAACCAGAGTGCGCCACTCACGCGGGACGTGTCTGCACTGGTGGCCGGTGTGTCCCTTCCCGGTGATGTGATTGACAAGCTCGATGACGCCATGGCGGCCCTCATCGCGCAGCCTTCACCCACGCAAATGGCCTCGCACGGGCTGGCATTTTCCGGTGAGGTGCGCGCCATCCGTGCGCTGCTCCCGGCCGAACCCCTGGTGCCCGGCGCTTCGCGGTCTGCCAACCGTGGCGCCGAATTGCGCAGCCAACTGTCACTGCCGGGCGTGAAAGAAGAAGTCAGCGCCCTGAGCAAAATTCTGCAAGGCAAGGTGCTGCTGGACCAGCAATTCACCGCCCATGCGTTCAAGGATCAGGCCGAAACCGGCGCCTACCGCATCGTGCACGTGGCTTCGCACGGCATATTTGGCGGCAGTGCTGACACCAGCTTCCTGCTGGCCTATGACGAACTGCTGACCATGGGCAACCTGCAAACCCTGCTCAAGTCCGACCCGTTTCAGAAAAGGCCTATTGAACTGCTCAGCCTCTCTGCCTGTGAGACTGCCGAGGGCAATGCGCGTGCGCCGCTGGGTATCTCGGGTGCCGCCATCAAGGCCCGCGCAAAAAGCGTCATGGGCACCTTGTGGCCGGTGAACGACCTGGCCGCCAAAGGCATGATGGTGAAAACCTACGAGGGTATCGCCAGGCAAGGCCTTTCCAAAACCGACGCATTGCAAAAGGCCCAGGTGGCCATGCTGCAAAGCACGGATATGGCACACCCGTTTTACTGGGGACCTTTCGTGCTCATCGGCAACTGGAAATAGGGCGGCAATATGGTCCACACCTTCTCCCTCTCCACACTCCGCGTGGCGCTGCTGGCAGCGTTTTCACTCACTGCCCAGCTGACCTGGGCCGCCTCCAGCATCGTGCGCGATGGCAGCTTGGGCACGGGCTCCACCACTGCTTTGGTGGGCAGCGGCAGCGTCGTCAGCAACGGCGTTACCTACAGCAAAATTGCCATCCCCGAGAGCTACGGCCAGCGCAGTGGCGGCAATGTATTCCACAGCTTTGGCACCTTCAATGTGGGAGCGGGCGATGCTGCGGTGTTTGGCGTCAGTGGCCCCACCAACAACGTTATCTCCCGCGTAACCGGCGGCAATCTCTCAACCATCAACGGCCTCATCAGCCTCGATCCCGGAGCCACCGGCAGCAGCCCGAACCTGTTCCTGATCAACCCGGCAGGCGTGACCTTTGGTGCCGGTGCGGCCATTGATGTGCCGGCTGCGTTTCATGTGGGCACGGCCGACTATGTGAGGTTTGGCGATGGCAACTTTTACGCCAACCCGGCAACGGCGAGCACCTTGTCGATACAAAGTCCGGTGGCGTTTGGTTTCCTGGGCGGAACCCCGGGCAATGTAGGGCTGGATGCGGGTGCCATGCTCGGATCGATGACCGGCGCCATCGATATCGTTGCGGGGGATGTGTCCCTGCGCAATGCCACCCTGGGCACCATGGGTCAGGACATCCGGATTGTGGCTTTGGGTCATGGCAGCGTGCCGCGTGAAGTTGCAACTTCGGGCAACGTCACCGGCGCAAACGGAACATTCCAGGGCTTGTCGAATTCGAGTATCACGGCGCTGGCCGCGGGTTCCCAAGCTGGCGGCAATATTGTGGTCGCGGCGGGCTCGGTGGAACTTGACGCCAGCACGATCTGGTCGCAGTCATTGCCAGACGCTACCGGCCAGGTCGGCAATGTGGAGGTGATCGCCTCTGGAAACATACAGATGCGAAATGGCGGACAAATTGGATCTGCCACGGCGTCTGCATCGAATGCGGGCGACGTATCCATACAGGCGGCGAACATCGATATTTCCGGATTCCTGAGTGGCATCTTCAATGAAGCGCAAGCGGGTTCTGGCGGGGCAGGCGTGCTTCAAATTGCTACCACCGGTGACGTCACACTGCACGACCGCGGGGGCATCGATGTCGACACCTACGCGGCCGGTCACGGTGGCACGGCCAGTTTGCATGTTGGCGGAGCACTGTCACTGCTGGCAGGCGGCTATGTCGATGCGCTATCGACCAACTCCGGGAACGCGGGTAGTCTGGATATCGCGGCGGCCAGCCTTTTGATTGATCAGCAGGCCAGCACCCACGGGACTGGCATGTTTGCCTATGCCTATGGCACGACCGGCCGCGCTGGAACGATCAACATCCGCACCGCAGGCGATATGGCGGTGCGCAACGGTGGGGTCATCAGCACTGCCACGTACGTCGCAGGTGATGCCGGAGATATCACGATTCACGCGGGCAACCTGACGCTGAACGCCTTGGACAGCACGCAGCAATCCTACATAGGTGCCTTTAGCGCAGGGGAAGGGTCTGGGGGGGCGATCAATGTGACGACAAGCGGCGCACTGAACGTCATGCGCCAAGGGGCTTTGCTGACGGCTTCCTACGCCAGTGGCAATGCCGGATCGATCAATGTACATGCCGACAGTGTGACCATCAACGCAGGTGGGGAGGCGGATACGGGATTTATAAGCAAGGCCTATGCATCGGGCAACGCAGGAAATATCCGTCTTCAAACGGTCTCGGACGTTCATCTAATTGACGGAGGTGTTATCGATGCGTCCAGCTTCTCGGGCCCTGGAAACGCCGGCAATATCCAATTGATTGCCGGTGGCACGGTCTCGCTTTTCAGCAGCGAAAACTATGCAAAAAGATCAGGTATTTACACGCTCACCTACACGTCGGGTAACGCAGGATCCATTTCGGTCGATGCGTCCCATATTGCCCTGGAGGGGTTTGATACGGGCATCTACAGTTACACCTCGAGTGCGAATTATCTTTCGGGTTTCACGGGCGTTACGACAGGCAATGGCGGTTCAATTGCCCTCAACACCACCGGCACTTTGTCGCTGTTGAATGGCGGCAACGTGGATTCGAGTAGTTATTCCCTCGGCAACGGTGGCGCAATCCATGTCAACGCGGGTGCCATTTCTGCCAACGGGCTGGGGAACACCGCAATGCAATTCACAGGCATTACGAGTTCCGCAACTTCCCAAGGCAATGGTGGCGAGGTGACCGTCCGTGCTGTAGGCGATATTCAATTGGTTGGAGGTGCGCAAATCGCGTCTGGCTCTTACGGTGCCGGTAGTGTGATGCCGGTGCACGTGACGGCCCGCAATGTCTGGGTCGACGGCAACCTGTCGGGCATTGGCAGTTCAACGGACACCGCAGCAAGCGGATCCGGGGGGGCCGTGGAAGTGACCGCATTGGAAAATATTCTTGTCTCCAATGGTGGATATATAGGCTCTGGAACGCAGGGGTCGGGTGACGGCGGAGCAGTTAATGTGATGGCTTCGGGTGATTTAACGGTGCGCTCGGGCGGCTATGTAACGGCCGGAACCATTGGGTCTGGCGCCGCAGGCAATTTGTCGGTAAGCGCCAAAAAACTGTGGGTCGATGGCCGAAACGCGGATCGTGCGAGTTCGATCAGCGCCACCGCAGGCGATGCGTCTTCCGGGCGCACGGGGAACCTCACGGTTCGCGCAGCAGACTCGCTTACGCTTTCCAATGGCGGACAGCTGACCATTCAAAACGACGCCACGGTGGGCGCACCTTCTGCGGTCACGCGCTCCACCCTGTCGGTCAACGCCGCCAGCATCGTCATGAAAGAGGCCAAGATCACGGCAGCGTCCACGGGCAACATGGCTGCGGGCAGCATCGACGTGCACTTTGGGCAAATGCTCAACATTGATCCCAGTTCCATCACGACCAGTGCCAACAGTGGCAATGGTGGCTCTATTCTCATCGCGGGCAACGGCACGGTTCTGCTGGACCATTCGCAGATCACCACGTCTGTCACGGGCGGCAGTGGCAATGGGGGGGACATCAGCATCCAGGCCAACGCGCTGGTGATGAACAGCGGTTTTATCCAGGCCAATACAGCGGCAGCCAGCGCAGTCGGAGGGGCGGTAAACATTGATGTGAACGCCTTGATCCCCACTGGCAACAGCCTCTTTCTTGGCGGTTCTACGCCCTACACCTTCCAGCCGGATGTGTTCGGCTTTAACGTGATTCAGGCGGCCGCGCCTACTGGCCTTGGCGGCAATGTGCAGGTGACATCTCCCGCGCTGGACCTGTCCGGCAAGGTGACCCCGCTCAAGGCGCGTTCCATCGGCTCTTCCGGTGTTGCCCGTAGCCCATGTCAGGCCACCGGCGGTAGCTCACTGGCGCAAAGTGGGCGTGGCGGGTTTGCGCCGCGGGCGGGCAATCTGCTGGGGCCACAGGCGCCGGCTATCGATGCGCTAGCGCCGGTGCCGGTCACAACCGGTCTTGCAACGTCAACGCGGTGCGCGGGATAGGAAACAGCGTGATCCATTTTCTTTTGTCTCGCAGATCGGGTACGCAGCGCATGGTGTGTGCCTGGTTGGCCGCGATGGGTACGGCCAGCTTTGCTGCCGGTTCGGCGGACCTTTCCAATGCGCGTGAGCCGGTGGCCCCACCCTTGCTGCCGGCCGTTCCTGCCGCAGGCTTCACCTTGCCACCCGTGGCGGCACCTGAGGCTGCCCGGTCTGGCGTTGCTGGGGCCGTGCGGGTGACGCCGCAGGCCATCCTGTTTCGGGGCAACACGGTGGTGAGCACGCAGGCGCTGGAGCGTTTGGCCGAACCTTATTTGAAGCGGGGCCTTACCGACGCCGATCTGGAAAGTCTGCGCTTGCTGGTAACCCGTTTTTACGTCGAGCAAGGTTTCGTCAATTCGGGTGCCGTGCTGTCGGCCGATGCGGTGGCGGGCAACCGTCTGACGCTGGATCTGGTCGAGGGACGGCTTTCTTATATACGTTTGCGCGGTCTGGAGCATCTCAACGAGTCGTATGTGGTCAAGCGGCTGGTGCCCGACGAAAACGCCGTGTTCAATGCCGATGCCCTGCGCGAACGCTACCAACTGCTATTGGAAGATCCGCTGTTTGAACGCCTCAATGCCCGGGTGATACCCGACCAGCGTCCGGGCGAGGCGGTGCTGGACATTGAAGCCACGCGCGCTCCGGCATTTCACGCCACGCTCAGCGTCAACAACTACCGGCCGGTTTCTATCGGTGAGACCGGTTACACATTGGCAAAGGGGGTGCGAAACCTCAGCGGGTACGGCGACCTGCTCGACGCCAGCCTGCAGGCTGGGGCCGACAACATGGGCGATGGCCGCTACACGCTGTCCTGGCGTATCCCTCTCAATGCCCATGGCACGGGTTTTTCGTACCAGCTTGAGCACGGGGAATCGTCGGTGCTGGAGCAGCCGCTGAAGACGCTGGGGATTGGCAGCACGATCGATGCGCGCGACATTGGTCTGAGCCAGGTGGTTCAGGAGTCCTTGCGCCACAAGTTGACTCTGGGTGTGAATCAGGTGGAGCGTGAGAACCGGACCACGCTGCTGGGCCAGCCCTTTTCTTTCACTGTGGGAGAACTGGACGGTGTGACCAAGGTCTCCACCAGCCGCCTGTGGGGCGAGTACAGCGCGCGTGACGAACGCCATGTGATGGTGGCGCGGTTGACCACCAGCCAGTCCTCCAACAACCTGCAGGATGTGACGGGCCTGCCGGGTTCGACGCCGCAGGCCAGTCACAGCTATCGCACCTGGCTGGCGCAATTTCAATACGCGCGGGAGGTGATGGAGAGCGGCGCACAACTGGCCGTGCGTGCCACCGCGCAGAGTGCAGAGCAGAGCCTGGTGGCACTCGACCGCATGGCCATTGGGGGGGTGTCTACGGTGCGCGGCTACCGGGAGAACTACCTGATTCGCGATACCGGGCGGGTTGTGAATCTGGAGTTCCATTACCCGGTGCGCTTGGACGGTGTGCGCGACGCCAAGCTGGACGTGGCCCCGTTCTATGACCACGGCGAAGGCCAGAATGTGGGCGAGGGGGTTGATGCCCTTTCGTCCGCCGGGGTGGCTGTGCACTTTGCAACCCATGGCTTTTCCGTGGATGTGGCCCTGGCACAGCGGCTACAGCACCCCGATCCCCAGCCCGACAGCGGCGCGCTACAGGACAAAAGTATCCACCTGCAGGTCAGCTACGCGTTCTAGGCGAAGCGCGCCAAATATTTTTTTGCAGGGTTGGCCGTTTTTGGAATCAGGCCGCGTACTTCCTAGTAAGGGTGGTGAATATCGCCTCCCTGCACACCAAGGAGGTCTTCATGCTTATTAACCAAATCCACCCGCAAAAAAGCGCGGAGCGCAAGGCAGTTCAGGCGGCACTTGCCATCAGTACCGGTGTCTTCACTGTGGCCGTGCTGGCCGGGGTGGTATTGAACGGCTCCCCTCAGCTGTCGTCGGATACCAGCGCGGCCGTAACCACCCATACGCTGTTTTCGCAGCCCAAACCTTTGGGCAGTATTTTTGATCTGCCTGTTACCCAGGCACCCACCACCCAAATCACGCTCATCTAAACCGAGGAAATTGAAATGAAAACACTCACGCTCTCCTGGCTGGCTACTGTGGTCTTGACGGTTGCCGGTATGTTCTGGTTGCCCATGGATACGGTAACGTTCAACGGCATTGCGCTCAGCAGCGACGTAGTTGGCAGTAGCAGCCCAACCGACGCCGTGTAATTCTGCAAGTGCTGCCGCACCGCGTTTGGCATCTGCGAAAACAGGCGCATGGCATCCTGAAGGCTGGCTGTCCAAACGCGTGGCGCCCACATGAAAGTGGGTGAAAAGTTACACTCTTTTCATGCAAACCATTTACAGCGACGACCAACGATTGCACTTCCCAAAATACGAAGTTTTGGATGGGGAGTTGGTCACTCCCTTTGAAAGCCCTCAGCGCATGGACATGGTTTTGAATGCCATCCGCGCGTCCCAATTGGGCACGGTGGTCGAGCCCGAGGCATTTCCTGATCAGGTCATTACGGCGGTGCACAGCCTGGACTACGTGCAGTACCTGCAGACGGCCTGGGCCGAGTGGTCTGCACTGGGCCGCAAGAACGACATCCTGCCCTACGTCTACAACATCCGGGGTATGCGCACGTTCCCACCCCGTTTTATCGATGCCAAGGTGGGTTACTACGCCATGGATGGCGCAGCGCAAATTACCAGTGGTACCTGGCAGGCTGTGCGCAGTGCCGTCAACGTGGCCATGACTGCGCAGAAGCATGTCAGCGCGGGTGCCCGTGGCGCATTCGCCCTGTGCCGCCCACCGGGCCACCATGCAGGACGAGACTATCTTGGCGGGTACTGCTACCTGAACAATGCCGCCATAGCGGCCCAGGCGTTTATTGACCAGGGCGCAAAGCGGGTTGCGCTTTTGGATGTGGACTATCACCACGGCAATGGTTCACAGCAAATTTTCTACGATCGCGACGATGTGATGTTCGGCTCGATACACGCCGACCCTGAGCGTGACTACCCGCATTTCCTGGGCTACCGTGACGAAATGGGAGCCGCAAAAGGATTGGGCTTTAACCACAATTACCCGCTTGCATTGGGCGCTGCCTGGCCTGAGTGGGGTGAAGCGCTGAACCACCTGTGCGGTCTCACCGCGCTGTATGCACCCGATGCCATCGTCGTCTCACTCGGGGTGGACACGTTCAAGAACGACCCCATTTCCCAATTTAAATTGGAAGGTGAAAACTACGTGCGCATGGGTGAGGCCATTGGCCGTCTTCATAAACCCACGGTGTTTGTGATGGAAGGCGGCTACGCCGTTGAGGAGATTGGCACCAACGTGGTCAGCGTTTTGCAGGGCTTCGAGTCGGTGGCGTAGACCTTGTCGTCACGTTGCACCAAGTCCTAGCGGCCAACCGCGTTTCAGCCGGGGCTGATCACAATGTCGGAACACGGGTATGCCACGCAGGGCAGTGCATAGCCCTCGGTTTTTTCTTCGGCGCTCAGGCCTGGCCATTCCAGTTCGTAGCGCACCTGGCCGCTTTCCAGCTTACCGATGCAGGTGCGGCACGTGCCATTGCGACAGGAACTGGGCCAGTTCGCGCCGCCCATTTCCAGCGACAGCAGCAGGGGCTGGTTGCTTGGCGCGTCGACCTGACGGTCGTCGGATGTGTCGGTGGCGGTGTACCAGGTCTCGGGTTGTGTCGGTGAATTCAGATGCAGCCTCGCTTTTATGCTTGCCCCAGCATTTCCAGGGTGACCAGTGTAATGCCCGAAACGGTCACCCGAAAACGCTTGCGGTCTTCCTGTGGGTCCACGCCGATGCGGGTGCCCGCGGCGATGACGCAGTCCGAGTCGATGATGCATTTCTTGAGCACGCAACCCTCACCGATCTGCACATCGGGCAGCACAATGCTGTCTTCCACCAGCGCATGGCTGTCCACCCGCACGCCGGAATACAGCAGCGATCGGCGCACCGTCGCGCCGCTGATGATGCAGCCTCCGGACACCGTCGCATCCAGCGCCATGCCGCGGCGGCTGTCAAAGTCAAATACAAACTTGGCGGGTGGTAGCTGTTGCTGCCAGGTCCAGATGGGCCAGTGGCTGTCATACAGATTGAGTTGCGGAACCACCTGGATCAAATCCATGTTGGCTTCCCAATAGGCGTCCAGCGTCCCGACGTCGCGCCAATAGGGCGGCTTGTCGGCCTCGCCCACATGGCTGTCGGAAAAGGACTGCGCAAAGGTGCGGTAGCGCTTGACGCAGTGGGGAATCAAATCTTTTCCAAAGTCGTGGCTGGACTTGGGGTCATCCGCGTCGCGCTGCAACTGCTCAAACAAAAAGGCCGCATTGAAGACGTAAATTCCCATGCTGGCCAGCGCCACGTCGGGGCGCCCTGGCATGCCTTTGGGCTGTGCCGGTTTTTCTTCAAACGCCACCACGCGCTGTTCGGCATCGACCTCCATCACGCCAAAGCCCTTGGCCTCCTCGATCGGGACTTCGATGCAGGCCACGCTCAGGTCGGCCTGGTTTGCGACGTGGGCCGCCAGTATCCGGCCATAGTCCATGCGGTAGATGTGGTCACCCGAAAGCACCAAAACGTATTCAGGACTGGAGGCACGAATCTCCCGCATGTTCTGAAACACCGCGTCGGCGGTGCCACGGTACCAACTCGACTCATTGACCTGTTGTTGCGCCGGCATGATCTCGATGAATTCGCCCAAACGCCCATCCAGAAAGCTCCAGCCGAGTTGCAGGTGCCGCACCAGACTTTGCGACTTGTACTGGGTGGCGACCCCGACCTTGCGGACGCCAGAATTGACGCAGTTGGACAGCGTGAAATCAATGATGCGGAACTTGCCGCCAAAGGGCACCGCCGGTTTGCTGCGCCAGTTGGTCAATTCATGCAAGCGGCTGCCCCGGCCACCGGCCAGGATCATGGCGAAGGTGCTGCGGGTTAATTGGCTTACAAAACGGGGGTCGCGGGGTTTGACTCGGGTTTGTGCATCATCCTGGTCTGATCTCAACATGGTGTCGCCTTGGCATGGGTGTCAAAGAATACTCGTCCGAGCTGCGCGGGAGCCCGTACGCAACTATGTTGCTAGAAGACGCTAATTTAAATGACACACGTCAACTTGAGTGGAAATGAAGGGCAAAGCTTGACCTCGGTTATG
>CAIQEX010000541.1 GCA_903870955.1 uncultured beta proteobacterium | reverse complement strand
TGACCAACCTGATTGGCATCGGTGGATTGGCTTTAGGATTTATCCCACTGGCCTTGAGCAAACAGCGTGGGGGCATCAGTTCGCTGGCTTTTCAAGCCAAAGCCTAAACACGCAAAAAAATCGGTGTCTGCGGCCAGGGTTTTGGCGTGGGACCGGTTCGAAAGTGCGAAGGCGTTTGTTAGCCTGCCCGGCAAGCGACAATGACGCCTTCGTTTAGTCAACTCCGCACTTTTTCATGAAAAACATTTCTCGCTTTTCCACCCTCAGCGCCACCCTGGTGACCCTGTGCCTATCCACCTCCAGCCTGTGGGCCCAAGACGCGGTCGTCGCCGCCGCCGCCAAGGAGGCCGGTGCCGTCGTCACGCCCAGCGGGCTGGTCTACCTTTCAATCAAAGACGGCACGGGTGCCAACCCTGCGGCCAGCGACAAGGTCAAGGTGCACTACCGTGGCACTTTTCCTGACGGCAAGGAATTCGATAGTTCATACAAGCGCGGGACACCCATCGAATTCCCTTTGAACGGCGTGATTCCCTGCTGGACCGAAGGCGTGCAGCGCATGAAAGTGGGTGGCAAAGCCAAGCTCACCTGCCCACCGGCCATCGCTTATGGCGCACAGGGTAGAGGCGGCGTAATTCCACCCAATGCGACGCTGCTGTTTGAAGTGGAGTTGTTGGGGATCAATGGCAAGTAATTGGCAAGTAATTGGCAGGTAATTGGCAAGCAAATGGCAAGTAGGGCCTGCGAACCAAACCATTTCCCATCCGACTTTCGCCTCAACACTGAACGTCTGACCCTGCGGCAAGTCCAGCCCTCCGACCGCGCTGATTTGGTCGCGCTTGAAGCGGATGCTGAGGTGATGCGTTATCTGAACGGCGGACGCCCTGTTCCCGATGCAGGCTTACCCGATGCCGATTTTCTGACCCCACGCGGTGAAGAGCCAGAGGTTTTGGCCGCCCACCAGAGGGTAAGCGGCGCCTTCGTCGGTTGGTTTGCCCTGTTTGACGAGGGTTTGGTCGACGGGCTTCGAAGCGCTGAGATCGGCTATCGCCTGAACCGATCAAGTTGGGGAAGCGGTTATGCCACTGAAGGGGTCAATGCCCTGATCAAAGCCGCCTTTGAATCTTTTGGCTATGCCAGGGTTCGAGCCGAGACGATGGCTGCAAACAATGCCTCGCGCCGTGTCCTGGAGAAGGCAGGTCTTCGCCAGATCGACACGGTTTTCCCAAAACGGAACCTGTTCATCCCGGGTGCTGAACTGGGCGAAGTCATTTACGAAATCCGCAAGCTGAAATAAAAGAAGCCGCGCAGCCCTTTCGGAATCTGCGCGGCCTGCCGCTGAATTTCTAAAGTTTCAGCAGACTTTCACGATCACGCCTACTTCCGCGCCGGCGGCACGTCGGTACAACTGCCGTGGGCAATCTCCGCCGCCATGCCGATGCTTTCGCCCAGGGTCGGGTGCGGGTGGATGGTCTTGCCGATGTCGATGCAGTCAGCACCCATCTCGATCGCCAGAGCCACTTCACCGATCATGTCGCCGGCATGCGTGCCGACCATGCCGCCGCCCAGGATCTTGCCGTGGCCATGCGCTTCCGGAGAATCATCAAACAGCAGTTTGGTGACACCTTCGTCGCGGCCATTCGCAATCGCGCGGCCGGACGCATTCCACGGGAACAAGCCCTTCTTGACCTTGATGCCCTGCGCCTTGGCTTGGTCTTCTGTGAGACCAACCCAGGCCACTTCCGGGTCGGTGTAGGCGACGCTGGGAATGACACGGGCATTGAAGGCGGCGGCAGCCAATTCCTTGTTGCCCAGCAGTTCACCGGCAATCACTTCGGCTGCCACATGCGCCTCGTGCACGGCCTTGTGCGCCAGCATGGGTTGGCCCACGACGTCGCCGATAGCGAAGATGTGGGGCACGTTGGTGCGCATCTGGATGTCGACGTTGATGAAGCCACGGTCCGTCACGGCCACGCCGGCTTTGTCGGCGGCAATTTTCTTGCCGTTGGGCGTGCGTCCTACGGCCTGCAACACCAGGTCATAGACCTGAGGTGCTGGAACCGTGCCACCCTCTTCTGCGGATGCAAAGGTGACTTCAATGCCTTCAGGCAAGGCGCGTGCGGACACGGTCTTGGTCTTGAGCATGATGTTGTCAAAGCGGGGGGCATTCATCTTCTGCCAGATCTTGACCAGATCGCGGTCAGCGCCCTGCATCAGACCGTCCAGCATTTCCACCACGTCCAGGCGCGCGCCCAGGGTGCTGTACACCGTGCCCATTTCCAGGCCGATGATGCCGCCGCCCAGAATCAGCATGCGCTTGGGAACTTCCTTCAGTGCCAGCGCGCCAGTGGAGTCCACCACGCGCGGGTCTTCCGGCATGAAGGGCAGGCGCACCGCCTGCGAACCTGCGGCGATGATGGCTTTCTTGAAGGCGATGACTTTCTTGGTGCCGGTCTTCTCTTGCGCCGTGCCACTGGTTTCTTCCACTTCGATGTGGTTGGCGCCGACAAAGGCACCATAGCCGCGCACGGTGGTGACCTTGCGCATCTTGGCCATGGCGGCCAAGCCACCGGTCAGCTTGCCGATGACCTTTTCTTTGTGGCCGCGCAGCTTGTCGATGTTGACCACGGGTGCACCGAAGTCCACGCCGAGTGCAGCCATGTGGCTGACTTCGTCCATGACAGCGGCCACGTGCAGCAGCGCCTTGGACGGGATGCAGCCCACGTTCAGGCAGACGCCGCCCAGCGTCGCATACCGTTCGACGATCACGACCTTGAGCCCAAGGTCGGCGGCGCGGAAAGCCGCCGAGTAACCACCGGGGCCACCACCCAATACCAGCACATCACATTCCAAGTCGACGTTGCCGCCGAAGGAGGATGCGGTGGGTGCGGGAATCGCGGGGGCCGCAGGTGCAGCAGAAGCCGCTGGTGAAGCTACGGGTGCAGCTGGTGCCGCGGCAGGCGCTGATGCGGGAGCGGGAGCAGCAGCACCGCCCTCGCCTTCCAACACCAGCACGAGCGTACCTTGCTTGACCTTGTCGCCGAGTTTGACCTTGAGTTCCTTCACCACGCCACCGTGGGAAGAAGGAATTTCCATGGAAGCTTTGTCACTCTCCACAGTAATCAGGCTTTGGTCGGGTTTGACGCTATCGCCTACCTTGACCATCAGCTCAATCACGGTGACTTCGTCGAAGTCACCAATATCGGGAACCTGGATGTCTATGTTTGCCATTCCGATTCCTTTAGAGCAATACGCGGCGGAAGTCGCCGAGGATCTGGCCGAGGTACACGTTGAAGCGTGCGGCTGCGGCACCGTCGATGACGCGGTGGTCCCAGGTCAACGACAGCGGCAGCGTCAGGCGGGGCTGGAAAGCCTTGCCATCCCACTTGGGCTCGATGGTGGAGCGGCAGACGCCCAGAATCGCCACTTCAGGGGCGTTGATGATGGGCGTGAAATAACGCCCGCCAATGCCACCGAGGGAAGAAATGGTGAAGGTTGCACCCGACATTTCGGCCGGGCTGAGCTTGCCATCACGCGCTTTCTTGGCCAGTTCGCCCATCTCTTGCGAGATTTGGAAAATGCCCTTCTTGTCGGCGTCCTTGATCACCGGAACCATCAACCCGTTGGGCGTGTCTGCCGCAAAGCCGATGTGCCAGTAATTTTTGTAGACCAGAGCGTCACCGTCCAACGAGCTATTGAACTCGGGGAACTTCTTGAGCGCAGCCACGCAAGCCTTGATCAGGAAGGCCAGCATGGTAACCTTCGCCGCACTGGGGTTCTTCTCGTTTTCCTTGTTGGTGGAGACGCGGAAGGCTTCGAGGTCGGTGATGTCGCAGTCGTCGTGGTTGGTGACGGCCGGAATCATGATGGCGTTGCGCAGCAGATTGGCGCCGCTGATCTTCTTGATACGGCTCAGGTCCTTGCGCTCGATCGGGCCGAACTTGGCAAAGTCCACCTTCGGCCAGGGGATCAGTCCCAGGGCTGCACCATCGCCACCGGATGCGGCAGGCTTGGCTTGGGCTGCAGCAGCCAGGGTTTGCACCGCACCGCTCATGACGGAACGGGTGAAGGCCTGAATGTCGGTGTCAGTGATGCGGCCCTTGAGGCCGGTTCCCTTGACCTCGTTCAACGGCACGCCGAGTTCACGGGCGAACTTGCGCACGGAGGGTGACGCATGGGGCAAGCCGATGGGGGCTGCACCGGGGGCATGCGCGGGTACGGCAGCGGCAGGTGCTGCAACGGCAGATGCCGCAGCGGCCACTGGCGCAGCGGCAGGAGCCGCAGCCACCACAGCCACCGAAGCAGAAGCT
>CAIQEX010000540.1 GCA_903870955.1 uncultured beta proteobacterium | reverse complement strand
TTTATTGCCACCGAAGAAGCGCGGGCAGCGGACGCCTACAAGCAGTGCATTGTGGCCAGTAACTCAGACGATATTGTTTACAGCAACCTGTTTACCGGGGTGCACGGCAATTACCTGGCACCGAGCATTCGTGCGGCGGGCATGGACCCCGAACATCTGCCAGAAAGTGACCCCAGCGCCATGAACTTTGGTGGTGACAAGGCCAAGGCATGGAAGGAAATTTGGGGCTGTGGTCAAGGCATTGGTGCGGTGACGCAGGTGCAGCCTGCCGGTGTCTATATTGCGCAGCTCAAGCGTGAATACGCTGCCGCCCGGGCACGCTTGCTGGGGGCTTAAGCGGTTTGTTGGTGAAGCGCTGATGTGGCGAAGCAGGTGGTGCGCGGCGCATCGCCTGCATGCCAGAGCGGCACTTTCTCCATGATGGCGGCCATTTCGGCTGAAGCCTCAAAGACAGCCAGCCATTGTTGCAACCGTGGCCAATTTTGGTTGGCAAACCAGGCTGTGTCGGTGTGCGCAAATTGGCGCACAAACGGGGCAATTGCAGCATCCAAAAGGCCCCATTGCGCACCGTTCAAAAAGGGTTGCCGCTCCAAACGCGCATCCCATGAACGCAGCACCGTGGCGCCCTCTTCACGCTGGGCCAAACCATCTGCCAGGCCAAAGCGGGAAGGGTACTTGTAGCGATCCAGTGCCTGCTTGAAAGTACCGTCGTTGATAGCGATGTTATGCAGCACGTCGCTCATGGCTGATGCGTCACCGGGCAACCAGGCTTTCGGATCACTTTGTTGCAAGGCCCACAGCATGATGTCGAGGCTTTGTTCAATAACCTTTCCATCGGGCAACACCAGCACCGGAACCGTCGCTTTGGGCGAGACCAGCAGCATCTCGGCAGGTTTGTCCTTCAAGGCTATTTCACGCAGTTCTACCGAAACGCCTGCAGCCTGCAAAGCCAGGCGCGCCCGCATCGCATAAGGGCATCGACGAAAAGAATACAAGACCGGCAAAGACATGCGGCTTCGCCTGGTTCAGACGCCGTCAAGTTGCGGGCGCTGCTTTAGCTTGGCCCTTTCCCATTGGCGCTGACGTTCACGTGCACCACTTTTTTGCGCCTCCGACGTGCTGCCATGGCATCGCGGGCAACTGACGCCGGCTTCATACAGCGCCGACTCTATAGCCCCTTCTTCCAGTGGCATGCGACACGCCCGGCACAACGTATGCGGTCCCGCAACCAACCCATGTCCCACCGACACGCGCTCGTCAAATACAAAGCACTCGCCCTGCCACAGGCTCTCAGTGGGGGGCACGGTCTCCAGGTATTTCAGGATGCCACCCTCCAAATGAAAGACTTCGTCAAAACCCTTGCTGCGCAGATAGGCCGTCGACTTCTCGCAGCGGATGCCACCGGTACAGAACATGGCAACCTTCGGTTTTTTGCCAGAGGCATCCGGGCGTGCCAGCTGCTCGGCGTGGTCCAGCCAGTCGGGCAGTTCGGCAAAGGTTTTGAGGTTTGGGTTGATGGCATGGGCGAAGGTGCCGATTTCCACCTCGTAGTCGTTGCGGGTGTCCACCACCACCACGTCCGGGTCGGCAATCAGTGCGTTCCAGTCCTGGGGTTTGACATAGGTCCCCGCCATGTGCGTGGGGCTGATGCCCGGCACGTTCATGGTGACAATTTCTTTTTTCAATCGCACCTTCATGCGGTGAAACGGAGGCTTGTCAGACCAGGATTCCTTGTGTTGCAGATTGGCCAGCAAGGGGTCGGCACGCAGGTAGGCCAACACGGCACGCACATCGTCCGCGGCACCCGCAATGGTGCTGTTGATGCCTTCGCTGGCCAGCAGAATAAGACCTTTGACATGGCGCTGCTCACACAGCGCCAGCAGCGGCGCTTTGCGCTGCGCGTAGTCGGGCAGGGAGACGAATTGGTAAAACGCGGCAGTCAGAAAAGGAGCGGGCATGACTCTATTTTGCCTGTGACAGGTAGGCAGAGCCTTTCCCGTTGTCTAGCCCCTGTTCTGCGGCTAACTCGGCCAGGTAGAACCCTGTTCCGGTACTTCCGCGCGCCAGCCCAACTCGCGCTGAATGCGGGTTCGCAAGGTGTCGGACGCTTGGCTCTCGCCGTGCACCACGTACACCTGCGCGGGTGGCGCAGGCATTGCGCGCAGCCAATCGAGAAGCTGGTTGCCATCGGCATGGGCCGAGGCCGACTGCAGGCAGACCACTTCCGCCTTGACCGCGACATCGTGCCCATGAATGCGCACACTACTGGCGCCGCTGGCAAGCGTGGCGCCTCGTGTTCCGGGCGCTTGAAAGCCGGTCAGGATAACCATGTTGCGGTGCATACCAGCATGTTGCTCCAGGTGGTGCAGCACCCGTCCGCCGGTGGCCATGCCGCTAGCAGACAGAATCACCATAGGGCCGTGGCGCGATGCCAAAGCTTTCGATTCGTCCGTGCTGCTGACCATGGTGGCGCCGTGCGTCAGGGCGCGCACTTCGCTTTTACTTAAGCGATGTTCACCGGCGTGATGCTCAAACAGGTTGGTGGTGTGTACCGCCATCGGACTGTCGAGAAAGATGGGTAGCGCATGGGGCATATCACCGCAGTCTTTGAGCCGGTTGATGGCATGCAGCAGGGCCTGGGCGCGGCCCACGGCAAACACCGGAACCACCGCCACGCCACCACGCGCCGCCAGCCTCTTGAGGGCGGGGCCCAGTTCGGCCAACAGGTTGTCTTGCGGATGCGTGCGTTCGCCATAGGTGGACTCAATCAGCACGGTGTCGGCTGCGGGCGGACGGTCCGGCGGATTCATGAGGCTGTCATCCGGGCGCCCCAAGTCACCGGAGAAAAGAATGCGCCTGCCGGCGACCTCCAGCAGGATACTGGACGCCCCCAGGATGTGGCCGGCCGAACTGAAAGTGGCGCGCCAGCCGGAGATGGGCTGGAAGGTGATGCCCATGGCAACGGTTTTAAACTGACCCTGGCAGTCCAAAGCGTCTTGCCGGGTATAGAGCGGAAGGGCCGGTGCGTGTTTGGAGAAGCCCTTTCGGTTGGCAAATGCAGCGTCCTCTTCCTGTATGTGTCCGCTGTCGGGGAGCAGAATTTTGCACAGATCCCGGGTGCCGGTGGATGCATGGATCGGAGCTTTGAATCCCTGCTTGACCAGTAGAGGCAAGTAGCCACTGTGGTCAAGGTGGGCATGGGTCAAAAGTACCGCCTGAATCGTCTCAGGCGACACGGGCAACGCATTCCAGTTGCGCAATCGCAAAGGCTTGAAGCCCTGAAACAGGCCGCAATCCACCAACAGACGCTCGTCCTGGTGTTGAACCAAATATTTGGATCCGGTGACCGTACCGGCGCCGCCTAAAAAGGTAATGCTCACAGCCATCGTAAATCTCCCATGAAGTGGTGCGTTGAACCAACTTATAGGCGCAACGGCAAGACTTGGCTATGACGTGGCGCACGGAGCCAGCGTGGGTCAACCACCTCCAGTAGCGGGGCGACAACCACGATGCGGAAATTGTCGCCAGCAACAGGTGAATCCGGGATCAATTCGGTCCGGGCTCGTTGGTCAGACCTTCAATGTTCGTGCATGAACAATTGAAAGAGCCGGACATTGCAAGTTCGGCCATAGTGGCGATGGTCCCCAAGAGGGCTGCAATGACTTGCAATTATCTGCAAGACCGAATCACACAAGAGCCCCAAAAGCCATGCCATCCCAGATGCTTCATCGCGGCACCGTTTACCCGTCCCAAGCACCCAAAAACATCCTGCGTTCCTGGCTCATTTGTGGCGAACGCATCGATACGCATAACTACAACTGATTCATGCAAAAAAAGTGGAAGGCGCTCTATCGGCAACAGCACATGTAGACCCTAATTTTTCAATTCACCATTGCTATTTTTGACATTTTCCATCCCCGATCCTTTTGCGCAAACGGCGTGAAAACCGCCAATGCAACCCGGATGCCGATGGGCGATCCATACCACTTCACTTTAACTTCAAGGGCTCTGCTTTATGAAAACTTCCTACACTGCCGGTTCTACCGTCTGGCGCCTTTCCCTGATCAGTAGCCTGCTGCTGACCGCCCACGCGCAAGCAGCCCAGTTTACCGATCCCCATGGCAACGAGGGTTATTCCACTGCCGCCGAATGTGATGCAGCCGTCGCAGGTGGCAGCGCCAAGTTTTATCAATCGTTTACCCACCAGCCCCAGCTCAAACGCACGGGCGAGGCAGATGTCAAAGTCATGCGCTTAGGTGAACTTGATGGCTATAGCAAAGGTGCTTGTGACCTGGGTATCGGCCGTCGCGAAAATCGCGATGGCGTTGGTCACCAGTTGATTGGCAAATATGTGCCCTTTAGTCCCGTCATGTCGGTGAATGCCTACCTGGATGCGCAAGGCAAAGTGGTGCGTGCGACGATGCAGCAATGTGACAATAATTTCAATGGAGAAATGCCACGTCCGATTGGCGTTCAGGTCGCATCGTCGGCATGTTATGTCAGCGTACTGACCCCTGCGAAGTTTGAAACACGGTCCGAGCAGGTAGTCAAAGTCGCCGAGACCAAGCGTTTCGAGTCAGTATTGCCAACCTTCAA
>CAIQEX010000539.1 GCA_903870955.1 uncultured beta proteobacterium | reverse complement strand
CCACCTGGGCCAGAGCCTCAGCGGCGTCGGTAAAACTTTTGGGTGCGATAAATGGAGGGCGTATAGGCATGGCACCTATTGTGCCTTTGCCCGGTGACCGTCCGGTTACGGGATTGAAAGCCCCCACGCTTGCCGCTTCGCGTGCTGCGCTGCCCCCCAATAGGGCTAACCCCGCTTGGGGCGGCCCGGCGCGGGGTTGCCGCTACTTGCGAATAACCCGCAGTGCGCCGGGGGCGACTTGCACCCGCAAGCGGGTGGCTTCTCCGACGTACTCCCCGTCGGTGGCCAGAGGCAGGGCTTGCGGCGAGCGGATCTCCAGGGTCTTGAAGCGTCGGGTCAACACGCGCGGATGGCTCAGATGTTTTGCCATCAGCAGGCGCGGCAGCATCACCAGGGTCTGCGCCACATTGAACCTGCCCGCCACCAGCAGGTCGAGTTCACCATCGTTGATTTGCGCGTGTGGCACAGCGGGCATGCCGCTGCCGTAAGTCGGGGTGTTGAGCGTGGAAGCAAACAGGGTGGTGCCATCATGTATGGGCAAACCGTCGAGGGTGACTTGCATGTCCCAGGTCTGCAGGGCGGCCAGTTCCCTGAACGTAGCCAACAGGTAACGCGGCAAACCGCGCAGCCAGCTTGGGCCGTGTAAGGCCTTGAACCCCACCGCGGAATCGAAACCCACCGTCAGGCTGGAGAGAAAGGGGCGTTGCTGATCGGTTGTGTGTAACCAGCCCACATCCATCTCCTGCGGGTGGGCTTGCGCGGCGAATTCCAGCGCATCACGCCAGTGCATGCCGAAGATACCCAGGGCGCGGGCCACATCATTGCCACTGCCCTGTGGAATCAACGCGAGACACAGGTCGTTGGCCAGAAGGGCCGGGAGCAACTGGTTGACCGAACCATCGCCTCCCACCAGGGCCACGCGTGTACCGCGCGGCAGCGACTGAAGCCAACTCAGCGTGGCTGGCACGCCCTCTGCCACGTGCACGGTGACGGCTTCATTGCGGGCTGCAGCCCAGGCGCGCATGGCCGGAACTATGCGACCGGCCCGGCCGCCGCCAGCGTGGGGGTTGATGACTAAAACCAGGGAACTCATGGCGCCGTAGTACACCAGACGGCGCGAGGGGTGTCAAAGGCCGGCCTTTGTCATCGCGGCCCGCATGCGGTAGAGTCACGCAACAAGGGACCGCCAAAGGGAAGTCGTGCAACGCGTTGCACACCAGAACTGGCGACATGTTTGAAGAAAAAGTGCCGGAGCGCATGGGTGCCAGAATCGAAAAATCCATACCTGTCTGACATCGGCTTCCCCTCGCTGAGCTGGGAAGACGAAGAGCTGGACACCCGGCCGCTGCCCTTGCACGAGCGGCCGATGCAGGCACGCATCGACTATGAAATGTCCAAAATTGCAGAGCACCACATCCGCGTAGCGCTGGCGATAGAAAACTTCTGGGGCCACCGCGACTGCGTGGACTACATCCAGTCGCTGATTTTGAGCGGCTACAAGGAAGGCGAGAAGCGCCTCGGTTTCAAGCCCGACGTGCTAACCGCCTTGATGACGCTGGTGGAACTGCACAAACAGGCGTTTGGCAAATAAGACAGGCCTAGCCTTTAAGGGCGCGGAACCAGGCCAGTGCTACTGACCGCGTTCCGTGCGCAAGCTTACGCCGCCGCCTTCACATTCAAACGCCAGGCGTGCAGCAAAGGCTCGGTATAGCCGCTGGGCTGAGCCAATCCCTTGAACACGAGGTCGCAGGCGGCTTGATAGGCCTTGCTGGTACCAAAGTTGCCAGCCATCTTCTGGTACAGCGAGTCTCCGGCGTTTTGCTGATCCACCACGGCGGCCATGCGCTCAAAGGTCTCGGTAATTTGCGCCTTGGTCACCACGCCGTGGTGCAGCCAGTTGGCCATGTGCTGGCTGCTGATACGCAGCGTGGCACGGTCTTCCATCAGGCCGATGTTGTGGATGTCGGGCACCTTGGAGCAGCCCACGCCCTGGTCAACCCAGCGCACCACATAGCCCAGAATGCCCTGGGCGTTGTTGTCCAACTCCTGCTGCTTCTCGGCGGCAGACCAGTTGGGTGTGTTGGTCACGGGGATGGTCAGCAAGCCGTTCAACAGGGTGTCGCGTTCCTTGTTGGCGTTGATCTTTTCCAGTTCCTTTTGCACGTCGCTGACCAGCAGCTGGTGGTAGTGCAGGGCGTGCAGCGTGGCGCCAGTGGGGCTGGGTACCCAGGCGGTGTTGGCACCGGCCTTGGGGTGGGCAATTTTTTGCTCCAGCATGGCCTTCATCAGGTCGGGCATGGCCCACATGCCCTTGCCGATTTGCGCTTTGCCACGCAGACCGCAGGAAAGTCCGACCAGCACGTTGTTGTGCTCATAGGCATGGATCCAGGCGCTGGCCTTCATGTCCCCCTTTCGGATCATGGGCCCCGCCTGCATGGCGCTGTGCATTTCGTCGCCGGTG
>CAIQEX010000538.1 GCA_903870955.1 uncultured beta proteobacterium | reverse complement strand
TCCGCCTTGGCCTTGTGGCAGTCGTAGCAGTCCACATTCTTGGCTGCATGGGTGCTCTTCTTCCACTCGCCATAAATGCCTGGGTCATCCTCTGCGCCGTGGCAACCCAGGCATTTTTTCCCCATGGCTGTGTCGGCACTGGATTTCTTTATCGCGCTGCTTGCGGGTACTGCCTTTTTGCCTGCCTCTGTGGCAAAGGACGGTATTGCAAAAGTCCATACCAGCAGGCAGGTAAGCGCCCACAGTAAGTGTGTGGTTGTTCTGGTTTTTTTCATCTCGACCCCTCGGGTTGGCTGTGGTCCCGAAATCTTAGAAGGGGAGTCGGAAAGGGCTGCCGCGTAAATCAGGCCAAAATTACGTTAGATCAAGAACGCCCGTTTATTGCTTGGCGCCACGCCGGAGGCGATAGAGGCAAGCGTTAAAAGGTTTCCCATTCATCGTCTGCCGGCGCCGCAGTTTTAGGTGCTTTTGCAGGCGGTGCAGCGAGTTTTGGGCTGGGCGCTTTGGCCAGTGTTTTAGCTACCGGCTTGGGCGACGGCTTACTGCTGCCACTCAATTGGCGTGGTGCCGCTGAGCGCACCGAAGCCATAGGTGCTGGCGCACGGCGTGGCGGTGTGGCCGGCATTTGACCGCCTTGCAGTTTGAACACTGAAACGGCATTGACCAGATCCAGCGCTTGATTTTTGAGTCCACTGGCCGCGGCGGCCATCTCTTCCACCAGGGCCGCATTTTGCTGCGTTGCCTGGTCGATCTGATTGACTGCCTGCCCCACTTGGGCCACACCGGAGCTTTGCTCGGCGCTGGAGGCACTGATTTCCCCCACGATGTCGGTCACGCGGCGGATCGCAGCGACGACTTCGTTCATGGTGGAGCCCGCCTGGTCAACCAGTGTGCTGCCATATTCAACGCGCTCCACGCTGGCGCTGATAAGGGTCTTGATTTCCTTGGCGGCATCTGCTGAGCGACCGGCCAGCGCGCGCACCTCGGAGGCCACTACGGCAAAGCCACGGCCTTGTTCGCCTGCGCGCGCAGCTTCTACGGCGGCGTTCAGCGCCAGGATATTGGTCTGAAAGGCAATGCCATCAATGACGCTGATGATGTCGGCAATCTTGCGCGAGCTTTCGTTGATGCCCTTCATGGTTTCAACAACCTGCCCCACTACCTCACCCCCGCGTACCGCGACGCTGGATGCATTGGTAGCCAATTGGCTGGCCTGGCGCGCACTGTTGGCACTGTTTTCCACGGTGGAGCCTAGCTCGGACATGCTCGACGCGGTTTGTTGCAGGGCTGCTGCTTGTTGTTCGGTGCGGGCCGACAGGTCGTTGTTGCCGCTGGCAATTTCGGAACTGGCATTGGCCACACTTTCCGAACCCTGCCGGACTTTGGCCACCAGGCTCACCAGGTTCTCCTGCATGGTGGTGAGTGACCGCAGCAGGTCGGAGATTTCGTCATTTCCTTGCACGGCGACCGCGGTGCTGAGGTCGCCGTGGGCCACTTTCTCAGCCACGCCAACCGCCTGTTGAAGCGCAGCCACGATCTGGCGGCTTAGCCAGATGCTACCCAGCACCGCAATGATGGTTATCAACAACATGACCGTGACTGCTATGCGGGTGGCACTTCTGGCGCCCATGGAAGCGGTGTCGGCCGCAGAGGCTTCGGCCGAGGCCAGCACGGTGCGCAATTCATTCAGGGTGTTGGCAGCATCGCGGTCTTTGCCCCTGGCCGCCTTGTCGCCAGCAATCGGATCGTTTTTCGTTTCCTTGTATGTTTCAAAGGCCTTTACGTAAGCGGATTGGGCCCCCTCCATTTCGCCACGCAATTTGCTGACCATGGGTTGAGCGGGTGATTTATCGTCTACCAGTTTGTCGAGATCCAGAATGCCAGCGTTGACCTCCGCCATTTCCTTCAGATGGGAGTTCCAGTATTTGTCCAAATCTTTGGGGTCGGAGCCACGCAACAGGGTGTTTTTCCATTCCTGTATGGCGACTGCAAAGTGCGCAGAGATGTCGGCGCTCTTTTTGTGTGCGGCAACTTCATGTAGCACGTCCACTTCAAAACTGGCCACAGCGGCATTAAGCCGCCAGATACCAAATAAGGCTCCAGCTAGTAGCAAAGCTAGAGAAATGGCAAAGGCCAGTGGCAGCTTCAGACTCAGCTTCATCTCAATTCCCCCTGTGATGGCCACAACGTCGGGTGACCAATTCCCAATTTAGTTGGAAATCGAAATTTTGTCACTTACTAAATGTGCATTCATTCGCATATTGCTTGTTTGCTTTGGACTTTCGCGCAGTGGTGGAAGGGCATTGTGTTTTGCTACACTGCATCTATGTTTATTCACCGCATCAGCATTACGGGTTGTAGCGACCGGGGAGCCTGGCCCTGGCGGACCTGGCCTGCCTCCGCTGAGCGCACTCCCACCGTTTTCGCCTGAAACCAGGCAATCACCGGGTTGATGGGCTCGCACCGCGCGTCGCACTCCACCTGGCGGTAACCGAAGACACTCCACCGTTGAGCGATGCGCACACCTGAACCCTGCCTATGCGGGGAAATCCGTTGCTACTCTGGATAAAGGCACGACTGACGTGATGACTGAAACACAATTCCAAGCCTTGCGCGACCAAGGCTTCAACCGTATTCCGCTGATGGCGCAAGCCTTTGCGGACCTCGAAACACCGCTCTCCCTCTATCTCAAGCTAGCCCGGGCCCCGGGTGCATCCGAGCCAGCGCCCTACAGCTTTTTGCTGGAGTCGGTCGTTGGCGGGGAGCGTTTTGGACGCTATAGCTTTATCGGTTTACCCGCTCGCACGCTGTTGCGCGCCAGTGGATTTGGCGTCGCTGCGCGTACCGAGGTGGTGACCGATGGCGTGGTGGTGGAAACCTCTGACGCCAACCCGCTTGACTTCATTGCTGCATACCAGAGCCGTTTCAAAGTGGCGTTGCAGCCGGGTTTGCCGCGTTTTTGCGGTGGCCTGGCAGGCTACTTTGGTTACGACGCGGTGCGCTACATCGAGAAAAAACTGGAGAACAGTTGCCCCCCCGATGAACTGAATTGCCCCGACATTCTGTTGCTGCAGACAGAGGAATTGGCAGTAATTGACAACCTGTCGGGCAAGCTGCACCTGATTGTTTATGTGGACCCCGCCGAGCCATCCTCTTTTGCCAAAGGGCAGGCGCGTCTGGCCACACTGCGCGCCCAACTGGCGCAAGCGGTGATTGCACCCGCCGTCAAACCCAGCCAAAGCCACGAAGCGGTGCGCGATTTTGCCAAGGCCGACTACATTGCCGCCGTGGAGCGCGCCAAGGAGCTGATCGCCGGTGGCGATTTCATGCAGGTGCAGGTCGGGCAGCGCATCAAGAAGCGCTACACCGAATCACCGCTGAGTTTGTACCGGGCACTGCGTGCGCTCAACCCCAGCCCTTACATGTATTTCTACAACTTCAGTGGTGCAGACGGACAGGGCGGCGATTTCCATGTGGTCGGTGCCTCCCCTGAAATTCTGGTGCGCCAGGAGCAGGTTGTGGCGGATGGCGTGACCGAGCAAAAGGTCACCATTCGTCCCTTAGCTGGAACGCGTCCCCGCGGCGCCACGCCCGAGCTGGACAAAGCAGCCGAGGTGGAACTGGTGGGCGACCCGAAAGAGCGCGCCGAACATGTGATGCTGATTGATCTGGCCCGCAACGATATCGGCCGTATTGCCCAGACCGGCACCGTCAAAGTGACAGATGCTTTTTGTGTTGAGCGCTACAGCCATGTGATGCACATCGTCAGCAACGTTGAGGGCACGTTGCTGGATGGCATGGCCAGCATGGACGTGCTCAAGGCGACCTTTC
>CAIQEX010000537.1 GCA_903870955.1 uncultured beta proteobacterium | reverse complement strand
CACCTGAGCCGCGAAGATATGCAGCGTTGGGCCAAAATTCTGGGCAAGAAAGGCTGGTTGGGTCACGGTTGGCCCACGGCGTTTGGTGGTCCCGGTTGGAACGCGGTGCAGAAGCATTTGTTTGAAGAAGAATGCGCGCTGGCCGGGGCACCGCGCGTGGTGCCCTTCGGCCCCGTGATGGTGGCACCCGTCATCATGACCTTTGGCAACGCCGAGCAGCAACAGCGCTTCCTGCCTGGAATAGCCAGTGGCGAAGTCTGGTGGAGCCAGGGCTATAGCGAGCCCGGTTCCGGCTCTGACCTCGCCTCGGTCAAAACCCGCGCCGAACGCGTTGGCAACCAGTACATCGTGAATGGCCAGAAAACCTGGACCACCCTGGGCCAATACGGCGATTGGATTTTCTGCCTGGTGCGCACCAGCACCGAAGGCAAGCCACAGACTGGCATCAGCTTTTTGCTGATCGACATGAAGTCGCCCGGCGTCACCGTGCGGCCCATCATCCTGCTGGATGGCGTGCATGAGGTGAATGAAGTCTTCTTTGACAACGTGGAAGTCCCGGCGGACAACCTGATTGGTGAGGAGAACAAGGGCTGGACCTACGCCAAACACCTGCTCAGCCACGAGCGCACCAACATCGCCGACGTCAACCGCGCCAAGCGCGAACTCGAACGCCTGAAACGCATTGCCAAAAAGGAAGGTGTCTACGACCCGGCCACCGGCGGCAGCGCGGCTGCGCGCTTTCGCGACGAAATCGCCAAGCTGGAAGTGGACATCGTGGCACTGGAAATGATGGTTCTGCGCGTGCTGTCTGCCGAGAAGTCCGGCAAGAACCCGCTGGACATCGCCGGGCTGCTGAAGATCCGTGGCAGCGAAATCCAGCAACGCTATGCCGAACTCATGATGCTGGCCGCCGGCCCCTTTGCACTGCCGCTGATTCGCGAGGCCATGGAAGCCGGCTGGCAAGGCGACCAGATCGGCGCTTTCCCCGGTGCTGCAACCCACTGCGCGCCCTTGGCTTCGACCTATTTCAACATGCGCAAGACCACCATTTATGGCGGCAGCAACGAAGTGCAACGCAACATCGTGTCCCAGTTTGTGTTGGGCTAAACGGAGCTATTCCATGGACTTCAATTTCACCGATGAACAAGAGCAACTGCGGGACGCGGTGCGCCGCTGGGTCGACAAGGGCTACAGCTTTGCGCGTCGCCGTGCCACGGCTCAAGCGGGCGGCTTTGACCGCACGGTCTGGGGCGAACTGGCCGAACTGGGACTGTGCGGCCTGTACGTACCAGAAAGCCATGGCGGGATGGGCATGGGGCCGGTCGAAGGCATGGTGGTGATGGAAGAACTGGGCCGCGGCATAGTGCTGGAGCCCGTGGCCCAGGCACTGATCGCAGGGGCCGTGTTGGCCGGCTATGCGGACGCGACCACCCAAAGCCAATGGCTACCGCAAATTGCATCGGGCGATGCGCTCATCACCCTCGCCTACCAGGAACGCGCGGCACGCTACCGTCTGGACCTGTGCGACACCAAGGCCACGCAAGTACCCGGTGGCTATGTAATCAATGGCAACAAGAGCCTGGTTCCGGTGGGTGACATGGCCGACGCCTTTCTGGTGAGCGCGAAGGTCAATAGTTTGATGGGGCTGTTTCTGGTGGAACGGGTCTCAAGCGGGGTCAGCACCCGGGGCTACGGCACACAGGATGGCGGTCGTGCAGCAGAAGTCCAGTTCAAAAATGCACCCGCCGTGTTGATCACATCGGACGGACAAAAGGCGTTG
>CAIQEX010000536.1 GCA_903870955.1 uncultured beta proteobacterium | reverse complement strand
GGATCAAACACTTTGACTTCGGCGCCCATAGCGGTCAGCAGACGCGCTGCTTCGAGCGTCAGCAGCTTGCTATACGAGCGCTCACGCAGCGAGCCATACAGCATCAGAATGCGCGGCGCATGTGTCGACGCAGTGGCTGTCTGCAGGCGGGTCGGCTCGGGCAAACGAAAGCATTCGGCGTCAAGGTTGCTGCTGGGCAGCGCGGTATTGGAATCCGGAACTTCAGACACGTTGGCCTTGCGCGTTGACCACGGCTTCGCCGTCTTCCTTGCTAAAGGCGGCGCGCTGCGGGTCGGGCAGGATGTCCAGCACGGCTTCGCTCGGGCGACAGAGTCTGGCACCCAGCGGTGTCACCACCACGGGACGGTTCATCAGGATCGGGTGCTGCAGCATGCAGTCCAACAGTTCGTCCTCGCTCCACTTGGCATCACCCAGGCCCAGTTCGGCGTAGGGTGTGCCCTTCTCGCGCAGCAGTTCACGTGCGCTGATGCCCATGGCCTTGAGCAGCTCCTGCAAGCGGGTCTTGGTCGGCGGGGTCTTGAGGTACTCAATGACCTCGGGCTCGGCACCGCTGTTGCGGATAAGCGCAAGCGTGTTGCGCGAGGTGCCGCAAGCCGGGTTGTGATAAATCGTGATGCTGGACATTTTTAATTTCCTTTGATTGCAGGCTGCACAGTTGCGCCACTCTCGTACCAGACTTTGCTGTTGTTGACGATGTAGACCACCAGCAGCATCACCGGCACCTCAATCAACACGCCCACCACGGTGGCCAGTGCGGCACCCGAGTTGAAACCAAACAGGCTGATGGCGGCGGCCACCGCCAGCTCGAAAAAGTTGGAGGCTCCAATCAGCGCCGACGGACAGGCGATGTTGTGCTTCTCACCCACCGCACGGTTCAGCCAGTAGGCCAGCGCCGAATTGAAAAACACCTGAATCAGAATCGGCACGGCCAGCAGGCCAATCACCAGGGGTTGCTTGAGGATGGCCTCGCCCTGAAAGGCGAACAGCAGCACCAGCGTGAGCAACAGCGCGGCAATCGACCACGGACCGATCCGGGCCATGGTGGCCTCGAACGCAGCCTCGCCATTTTTCAGCAGGGCTTTGCGCAGCAGTTGCGCGATGATCACCGGGATGACGATGTACAGCACCACCGAGGTCAGCAGGGTGTCCCAGGGCACGGTGATGGCGGAGATGCCCAGCAAAAAACCGACCAGCGGCGCAAAGGCAATCACCATGATGCTGTCGTTCAACGCCACCTGTGACAAGGTGAACAAGGGGTCACCCCCGGTGAGGCGGCTCCAGACAAAAACCATGGCGGTGCAGGGTGCTGCGGCCAGCAAAATCAGACCGGCAATGTAGCTGTCCAACTGGTCGGGTGGCAGCAGCGGAGCAAACCAATGGCGGATAAAGATCCAGCCCAGAAAAGCCATGGAAAAAGGCTTGACCAGCCAGTTCACAAACAGCGTCACGCCGATTCCCTTGACGTGCTTGCGCACTTCGCCCAAGGCGCCAAAGTCCACCTTCACCAGCATCGGGATGACCATCACCCAGATCAACAAACCCACCGGCAGATTGACCTTGGCAACTTCCATTGCGCCGATGGTCTGAAACGCGCCGGGGAAGAATTGCCCGAGGGCGATTCCGACGACGATGCAGAGCAAAACCCACACCGTCAGGTAGCGCTCGAACACGCTCATCCTGCTTCCAACGGCCTGCTTGGCCGGGACTTCACATTGAACAGACATGGAGACTTTCTTCAGGTTTTTCAGGAATGGGCCAGTTGGCGGGCGCTGGACTGGAGCAGAGCTTGTTCCAGCTTGGCATCCGGCAGGCTGCAGAACAATTCCAGGCGACGCTTGATGGCATGCAGGGTCTTGCGGAAGGCTTCGAGTTTTTCAACATCACTGGCGTCACCTTCCGAAGGATCCGGGTAGCTCCAATGGGCCGTGGCCGGGTGACCGGGCCAGACTGGGCACACCTCACCGGCGGCGTTGTCACACACCGTGATGATCAGGTTCATTTGCGGTGCGTCAGGGCCGGCAAACACGTCCCAGCTTTTGCTGTGCAGACCTTCGGTGCTGATGCCGGCGTTTTTCAACACCTGCAAGCCCAGCGGGTTGGGCTGCTGGTTGGCACGGGGACTGCTACCGGCGGAAAAGGCCTTGAAGCGGCCGTTGCCGATGCTGTTCAGCAAGGCCTCGGCCAGGATGCTGCGCGCCGAGTTGTGGGTGCAGAGGAACAGTACGTTTAAAGGTTGGGTGTTGTGGGTCATGGCAGGTGGCGTTAGCAAGTTGAAGAAGAGGAGGTTGGTTTGCACTGCACGGATGGCTCGCCAATGCACGGCTGAACTGGCATGCAGGGCTGGCCCTGGCAACAGTTCTGGGTGAGGTAGGCCAGCACCGCGTTCATGCGATCGAACTGGGCGCGATAAATCAAATTGCGCCCGACACGCTCTTGCGTAATCAGGTCGGCGTGCACAAGCTCTTTGAGGTGAAAAGATAGCGTATTGGCCGCCACACCCAGGCTTTCCGACAATGCGCCCGGCGTCAGACCGGGCTCACCCGCCACCACCAAAGAGCGAAAAACTTCCAGACGCGAGGTCTGGGCCAGAGCCGCAAGGGCTTTCACAACAGCGATTGATTCCATATTTCAATGATACTTGAAATATGGAATGCTGCAAGCATCGAACTTGCAATGGCCTCTGCAACTCAATATCCGAGGTGATGAATAAATGCCCGCAAACGCAGACGAAACAAAAACTGTGGTGAGTCGTCAGCCCAGCACTTCGTGCAACTCGCACAGCGCCAGCGTCAGCTTGTGCTTGGGGTCCAGATGGATCATGGGCAGGGACTGCTCATGCGATTCACGAATGCGCACGCTGGATGGCAGATAGGGCTTGAGCACCGGCAGGCCCTCG
>CAIQEX010000535.1 GCA_903870955.1 uncultured beta proteobacterium | reverse complement strand
GTAATCGAGCAAATGAAACAGAATGGGCGTGGAAATGTTGTACGGCAAATTGCCGACTACCCGCCATTTGCCCGGTGCCTGTGAGGCATGCGCTTCGATTCGGCTGAAGTCCACGTTCAAGACATCGGACTCGATCACCGTCAACTGGCCATGACTGCGCAGTCGCTGCGCCAAGTCGCGATCCAGTTCGATAACGGTCAAATGCCCGAGTCGCTCCACCAGGGGCTGCGTCAGGGCGGCCAAGCCGGGGCCAATTTCGACCATGCGTTGCCCGGGTTGTGGCGAAATGGCACGAACGATGGCATCAATTATTCCGTCGTCGCGCAAAAAGTGCTGCCCGAAGCGTTTACGCGCGATGTGTTTCATGGCCTATTGCGGCGGCTCGCGCAACTCGACATAGGCGCGCTCGCGGATATCACGGGTCCAGGTCATATAGGCTTCTTCCAACTTGGCTTCGCGCAACTGATTGCGCACCAATTCGCGGACTTCGCGCGGTTTCAATTCCACGCGGCGTCGCTCCAGCAACTGGATCAAATGCACACCGAATCGTGAAACCGCCGGGTTGCTGATCTGGCCTTCGGTTAAACGGTTCATGACTTCCTCGAACTCCGGCACAAACATGCCCGGACTGGCCCAACCCAGATCCCCCCCTTGTGGAGCGCTGCCATCTTGAGAATATTCGCGCGCGGCACTCGCGAAGTCGGTTTTGCCAGACGCAATGCGTTGGCGAATATCGGTTAATTTGGACAGCGCTGCGGCCTGGGTAAGTTCGGGCCCGGTGCGCAACAAAATGTGGTTGGCATGGCTTTGAACAATGGACCGGGCCAATGCCGAAGGCGCGCGTCGTTCCAGTACCTTAAGGATGTGAAAACCTGCACCTGAGCGAACCAGGTCCGACACCGAACCTACTTGAACGCTTAGCGTGGCCTGCACAAATGAAGGGGGGTATCGGTCGGCACGGCGCAAACCAAATTCGCCATTTTTGCTGCGATCTGCATTCGAATATTGTTTGACCAAGGCGGCAAAATCCTCGCCCGCGCGGATGCGAACCAGCAATGCCTGTGCCTGCGCCTGCAACTCAGACACCAGTTTGTCATCCGCCTTTTCCGGCACCGCAATCAATAACTGGGCGAGATTGATTTCCTGCGCCATGGGGTCTGCATTCGCCGCCTGTTGCTCTGCCAGAGCCCTATCAACATCCTGATCACTGATCCGGATACGGGCATCCACTTCGCGCTCGCGAAGACGAATCAAAGTCAGTTGATCACGCAATTGCGAACGCAGCGTAGTCGGGCTCAACCCCTCTTTAACCATGCGCTGGCGAAAGGCATCCACGCCCATTTCATTCTGTGAGGCCAGATTCTGCTCAGCAAGGTCGACCGCGGCATCGTCAACACGGATGCCCGTTTCATTGGCCATTTGCAGTTGCACGCGGTCGCTGATCAGGCGCTCCAACACGCCTCGACGCAACTCTTCGGCGTCAGGCGGCGTTTGGTGTTGCGCCTTGATCTGTTCTGTTACGCGATGAACGGCAGATTGAACTTCACTATTCGTAATAGGTTCAGAGTTCACTACCGCCACCACAAAGTCGGCGGACAAGGTTTTTTGCGCCAGCGCCGGCAGGACCAACAATACGGCTACAGAGGCAAACGCAAGGGTCCAAAAACGGGATTTCATAAGAATTTATTCATAGTTACTAAAGCGGCTGACGCTGGAACTTCCGGCATCGCGCAGATTCTGATAACGCGAGATATTTTGTGTCAAGGTTGCACGGGGATCCGCTGTACCGATGCGCGTGAATCCAACAAACTCGAGTTGAAATATCAAACGCTGCACAGCCGATGAGGTACTGGTTTGGGTTCGCGCCAGAACCACGCGCGCCAACCAACAGCCCGCATCGTACTCGACACCCAGGAGGGTGTCGACCAAGGTGCTTTGGTCCAAACTGTAATTCAGACGGCCCAGCGCGTAGTAACGGCCATCACCCTGGCCCCTGCCATTACCTAAATCCTGACCGCGGTCGCCCCACAGGTCGTTAATAGGCCACTGCCAGCTGACGTCAATCTGCTCACTCACGTTGCGCTGAAAGCGGTATGCCGCATTGACCACACGATAACTGCTGGGATTGAAACGGGCACCCACCGTAGCCCGCACCGAATGGTCTGTCAGCGGGTTGTACTGGGTCGTGGAGTCCAGAGTCCAGCGTTCATTCAGGTTGACTTCTGCACCCAGCAACACATCACTCAAGCCCGACTCTGCCGGACTGGCAGTTGAGTTAAGGGTTACTTGCTGCGGGTCAAAACGCAAGCGTTGCGCAATGCCCAGGCGCCCATATTGGTTGCCACTTTCCGGGTCCAAAAAGCGCGTCGTCAGGCCCATCGTCAGCAGGTTGTTGTCCGATATTTTGTCGTGACCCACAAACGCGTTCTCCAGATAAATACTGGCGAAGTTGAAATCGGCCACGCCGGTGTCGTAGTTGGGCAAAAGGCTTTGGTTGCGATACGGGGTGTATACGTAGAAAGCCCGCGGCTCCAGGGTCTGCACAAAGTCGCGACCCCACAAAGTACTGTTGCGCTCGAACACCAAACCACTGTCCAGACTGAAGGTCGGTACCACACTGCTGAATGACTGGCTGCCATCCGCAATCCGAGAATCAAATTGATAAGCCGCCGCATGCAGTTGCAGTTTGGGAGTGATGAAGCCTTGCGGCGCCAACCAGGGGCGGCTGATCTGCGCCAGCGCAAAAGTGCGCTGCGCGTTGGGCTGACCGGTCAGAAGCTGGTTGGCTTCGAACTGGGTGAAGTCGCCATCCAGCGACCAGTCGAAACCCTGCACATTGCCCTGCCCCCAATGTGCCGTGATTTGTGGCACGCGGTCGTAGGGCGGAATGATGGGCGAATCCGGATCCTGCAACACCTGCCACTTCAGCAAATGCACCGTGCCCGATACCGGCCCACTCGACCACGAGGCCAATGCCTCGCCCGGCAACAAGCGCTGGGTCAGCAGTGCTTCCGAACTGCTGAAGTCGCGCCAGTAGTTATCGTCACTGACGCGGTTGATATTCAGCGCCAAAGCCACAGGGTTCACGTTGGGCAACCCTGTGTCGATCGTGCCGTTGTGCGTCCAGGCAAAGCCCCATCGATCCAGGTCGCGCAATTTATCCCCGGGCATGCTGTCAGCGAAGACCCGACCACTTCCATCAGGCTCCAGATAGCGGTACACGCCACTCAATTCCACTCCACGCGAGGTCATGAGCGTTGGCGTAATGGTGGCATCCCGGTTCGGTGCGATGTTCCAGTAATAAGGCAGGGCCAGTGTGCTGCCGCTGACGTTATCAATCCCTGCGGTCAATGGCAGCAAGCCGGACTTGCGCTTTTCTGTGAGGGGAAAACTGATCGCCGGCACCGGCAAAATAGGTACCCCTTTGAAACTCAGGTAGGCGCCGTTGGCCACTCCAACCTCTTCGTCGTTATCCAGCGAAATGCTGGCTGCGCGAAGTACCCAGTCGGGCATCCAGCTCGGGCCCGGCAATCGCCTGCAGGTTGTGTAACTGGCGTCATAGACCACGGTGTGACTTTCATCCAGAAAGTCGGCTCGCGCAGCTTCACCATGGGCTCCATTTTGTGAGAAGTGGTAACTCGGCTGCTGAAAAAAGCCCTCAAAACTCTCTACCTTAAGTTCCAGCGATTGGCCCTCGTAGAGGTTACCGGCCCGGTTGATGCGCACATGACCTGTGGCACGCGCCTGGTCGGTGGGCTGGAAATACTCCAGCCGATCAGCACGAATGACCGTGTCCGCTTTGCGTAATTCGGCATCCCCTTGGACGATGGTTTCCAGATCAGCCCGACCAGAAACACGATCGCCCTGGATGAACACCGGTGCTTCACGCCGCTGTTCCGGACTCAACTTTTCGCTCAGCACCGACGCAGGCTTTAGCAGCAGCGTCCCATCCACCGGGTCCTGTTGCGCCCATGCGGCAACAGGCCCCAAGCCGATGCACAAGACGAGACCCGCCCGCAAGAGGGGATGCGCGCGCCAAGGGGCCGTTCGGATCACAAAAAAAGGCATGAGGGCAGAGGGCGCAGGGGCAATAGTGGGAAGTGAATACGCGTTGAAGACGGATAGGACCAGGGCCTTTGTAGAATGGATTATCCATGAGCAACCCATCCAACGCCCCCACCCGCACTTCTGCCGGCGACCCGCACGTCAGTTGGTCCAGCCCGCAGCGGCAAATCCAATTTAACCAATGGCTGGCGGGCCTGCCAACGGAATTGGGATTACAGCCCGCCACGTTGAGCCTGGCCTCGGTTGATGCGAGTTTCAGGCGCTACCTGCGCGTGGAAAGCAGCCGCGGCAGCCTGGTCATCATGGACGCACCACCCGATAAGGAAGACTGCAAACCCTTTGTGCAGGTGGACTTGCTTATGCAGCAGGCCAAATTACGGGTGCCCGAAGTGCTGGCCTGGGAACAGAGCCTGGGCTTTCTGCTGCTAACCGATCTGGGTACCAAAACCATGCTGCAGGCCATGGACCTTGCCGGAGAGCCGCCGCTGGTTCAGTACCTGGAGGCGGTTGACATGTTGATTCAATGGCAACTGGCATCCAAACCCGATGTGCTGCCACCCTATGACACGGCCTTGTTGCGTCGCGAATTGGATCTGTTTCCTCAGTGGTACATCGCCCAGCACCGCAAGGTCACCCTAGATCACAAGCAGCTTAAGACCTTGGAAGATGCCTTTGGCCGCATCATCGAAAACAACCTGAGTTGGCCCAGCGTCTACGTGCACCGCGACTTCATGCCGCGCAACCTGATGGTCTCGGACCAGGGTCTGGGTCTGTTGGATTTTCAGGATGCAGTCTATGGCCCCATCACCTATGACATTGCCAGCCTGATGCGCGATGCGTTTTTGACTTGGGACGAGGAGTTCTGCCTTGACGTCACCATTCGCTACTGGCAAAAGGCGCGCAAAGCCGGTCTGCCGGTGGGCGATGATTTTGGTACTTTTTATCAAGGCGTCGAGTGGATGGGGCTGCAACGTCACCTGAAAATTGCCGGCATCTTCGCGCGCTTGACACTGCGTGACGGCAAACCCCAGTACCTGGAAGACACGCCGCGCTTTATTCACTACATACGCTCCACCTGCAGCCGCTATATGGCACTCAAGCCCTTGCTGCGTCTGGTGGAAACCATTGAAGGCATCGAGGTGCCCACGGCTTTTGCTTTCGGCAGGTTTTAGGGCTGTGCCCTGACTCCATTCCCTCTCGAACATGCCCCGCTTTTTCTGCCCCGCTCCGTTGCGCACCGGTGATGTGCTGGACCTGCCCGCTGGAGCTGCCCGCCATGTGCAGGTGCTGCGCCTGCAGCCTGGCGACACCATCCATCTGTTCAACCACGGCCCAGGTTGGGAGGGCGTCAGCCCCGGCGGCGAGTTCGAAGCGCGGGTGACGCTGATGGGGCGCAGCCAGGTTCAGGTGGAGATTGGTGCGCACCTTCAGGTTGAACGCGAGCCCCAAAACGCGGTGCACCTGGCGGTTGGCATGCCTGCCAATGAGCGCATGGATTGGCTGGTAGAAAAGGCCGCCGAACTGGGCGTGGCCAGCATCCAGCCCCTGATGACCGAACGCAGCGTATTGCGATTGGCCGCCGAGCGCGCGACCAAGAAAGTAGAACACTGGCAGGGCATCGCGATTTCCGCTTGCGAGCAATGCGGGGGCAACCGGGTGCCCACGGTTCACGGCGTCAAGACACTTGTGCAATGGTTGGGCGGTTTGCGCCTCGCAGAGAGTGGCGCGCCCAAAGGCCTGCTGCTGTCGTTGCGGGAAGGCTCGCAGGCGTTGCACATGGTCGAATTGGGATCGGGGGGCGCGCTGTTCCTGTCGGGTCCAGAAGGCGGCCTGAGCGCCAACGAAGAAAATGCGGCGTTGCTGGCGGGGTTTGCACCGGTGACTCTCGGGCCGAGGGTGTTGCGTTCGGAAACGGCGGCACTCACCGCTTTGGCTCGATTGGTCTAAAAATGCTGGTCCAACCAGCGCCTTAATGTCGTGAAGACCGGTGCGGCATTCGGCTCATTGAAGATCTCGTGGTACAGGTCTTCAAAACACATGCTGCTGACCACCTGCTTGGGCGCCGCTTTGGCAAATTTGCGACTGCCCGCAGGGTTCACCAAATGGTCATCTCCGGCGTATAACAAGAGCGTAGGCACAGTCCAGCCTGCTGCCAGGTCCAAAGTAGCCGGGCCGGCGCTGGCAATAAAGCGCGCCAAGCGTGCGCTGATGCGGTCGTGCACCAGCCGATCGGTCTGGTAGGCCCGAACCACCTGGGGATCGTGGGATAAATACGTGGAATTCAACCCGTTGCCAACGCGCAGGTCAGGCAGCAGACGCGACAGCAATGCCACCAGAAATTTCTGAAAAACATGCATGCCAGCGTCCAGAGCCGGTGAGGACATCACCAAGGCGTCGACGGTACGCATCTGCAACGAGACCAGGCGTGCCGCCACCAGTCCGCCCATACTGTGGCCCAGCAAAATAAGCGGCACGTCGGACGCCATACGCCGGCGCGTGTCGTCCACCACATCCGCCAGATCATCTAGAAGGCGGGTGTCTGTAGGGATTCCACCGCGCGCGCCCGCGGAATCGCCATGGCCCAACTGGTCATAGCCGCGCACCGCAAAGCCCCAGTCATTGAGCCGCTTGGCCAGCGCGTCATAACGTCCGGCATGCTCTCCAAGACCATGAACAATCAACACCACACCGCGCACGGGTTCACCGCGCGTCGGAAGCCAGTCCTGAACAGCCAGCGTCTGGCCGTCATGGCTGATGAAACTGGTGAGCGTGGGGTCAGTGATCACGCTGGAAATCTACCAAGCTGATTTAAGGACACTGGGCAATGACGTGCGCCACCGCCGCCGTGAGCTTCTTGGCGTAGGGCACATGCAAAAATTCGTTTGGCCCGTGGGCGTTGCTCTTGGGTCCTAGCACGCCGCAGACCATCATCTGCGCTTTGGGAAAGCCCTTGGACAACATATTCATGAGTGGAATCGTACCGCCCTGACCGACATATCCGCACGGCGCACCGAAGTAGGTGTTGGATGCGTCATCCAGCGCCTTTTCAAACCAGCTTGCGGTATCCGGCGCGTTCCAGCCCGTGGCCTGGCCACCTGGTGAAAAGGTGACTTGCGCTTGGTAGGGCGCGTTGTCCTCCAGCAGACTTTTGAGTTGTTGCACAGCGGTTTCGGCATCCACCAAGGGCGGCAAACGCAGTGACAGCTTGAATGCGGTGTAAGGCCGCAGCACATTGCCAGCGTCCTTCATTTCCGGAAAGCCATCCACACCGACCACACTCAGCGTCGGCGCCCAAGTGCGGTTTAGCAAGCCCTGCAAGGGGTCGGTGGTGGTGGGCAAGGCAAAGCGCTGGTCACCGCCGCAGTCGTAATGCGCCCAGGGAAAGTTCTGGTGCACCGCTTCGCCCAATATCTCGGCCGTGGCCTTGGCTTGGGCCAAGCGCTCAGCGGGTACTTCGCAATGGAACGCGGCCGGCAGCAAGCGTCCGGTGGCACTGTCTTCCAGACGATCCAGAACCTGACGCATGATGCGAAAACTCGAAGGCACCAAACCGCTGGCGTCACCCGAATGCACGCCTTCAGACAGGATTTGCACCTTCAACACCCCGCCGGCCACACCGCGCAGGCTGTTGGTCAGCCAGAGCTGGTCGTAATTGCCAGCCCCGGAATCCAGGCAAATTACCAAACCCACATCACCCAGGCGATCGCCCAGCGCATCGATGTACTGCAGCAGATTCGGCGAACCGCTCTCTTCACAGGTCTCGATCAAACCAACGATGCGCGGATGTTCCACGCCCTGACTTTTCAGTGCCTGGATCGCGGCAACGGCTGCGTAGGCGGCATAGCCGTCATCGGCACCGCCACGGCCATAGAGCTTGCCGTCCTGGTACTTGGGTGTCCACGGCCCCAGATCGGAGCGCCAGCCGGAAAATTCTGGCTGCTTGTCCAGATGTCCATACATCAGCACGGTTTGCTGGGCATTGCTGCGCGTGGCCGCAACCTCAAAAAACAGCACTGGC
>CAIQEX010000534.1 GCA_903870955.1 uncultured beta proteobacterium | reverse complement strand
CTGCGCGCCTGGGACTTTGTCATCATGGGCTGGCGTTCGCTATGGATGTGACCACACAGGCAAATCAGACCCGGGTCGATGGGAGAATAGGCACATGACCCCTGAACAATACGTCCAGCAAAAAGCCGAGGCTTCGGGCAGCAGCTTTTATTACGCCTTCCTGTTTCTGCCCGCTCCCCGGCGTGCCGCAATTACCGCCTTCTACGCGTTTTGCCGCGAAATCGATGATGTCGTGGACGAAATGACCGATGCCGGTGTCGCCGCCACAAAGCTTGCGTGGTGGAACGGCGAAGTGACCCAGTCATTTGCCGGACAACCCAACCACCCGGTCATGAAGGCACTGATGCATCACGCCGTTGAATATGGGATAGAAGCGCGGCACCTGCATGGCGTCATCGAAGGTTGCCAAATGGACTTGCAGCAAACCCGTTATCTGGACTACACCACCTTGCAACGCTATTGCCACCTCGTGGCTGGCGTTGTTGGTGAGGTAGCGGCTCGCATCTTCGGCCAAACCGACCCTGCAACCACGGCCTATGCCCACACGCTGGGCCAAGCACTGCAACTCACCAACATCATCCGCGACGTCGGCGAAGACGCACTGCGTGAACGCATTTACCTGCCGATCGATGAACTGCAACGCTTCGATGTCAAGGCGCACGAAATTCTGAAGCGGGGCTATTCCGATCGATTCACCGCGTTGATGCAGTTCCAGGCACAACGGGCCCACACACTGTATGACCAGGCCCTGAAACTTTTGCCAGCGGCCGACAGACGATCACAAAAGCCCGGCTTGATGATGGCCAATATTTACCGCACCTTGCTGCGGGAAATTGAAGCCGAAAACTTTCAGGTGCTGCATCAGCGCATCAAACTCACACCGGCACGCAAGCTCTGGCTGGCCTGGAAAGTACAAGCGCTGGGACGCATGTGAAGCTTGCCCGGGTCGCGGTCGTCGGCGGTGGTTGGGCGGGCCTGGCAGCAGCCATTGGCGCTACCCAGGCGGGTCAGCAGGTCACACTTTTTGAAGCCGCACACCAGTGGGGTGGCCGCGCCCGCGCCCTGCCCTGCCGTTTGTCTGATGGGTCTGAGGTCACCCTGGACAATGGCCAACACATCCTGATCGGGGCCTACTCGGAAACTCTGGCGCTGATGCGCCAGGTCGGAGTGAACCCCGATGCCACCTTGCACCGACTCCCGCTCAGCATGCTTTTTCCCGACGGTGAGGGCCTGCGCTTGCCTGACTGGCCCATGCCCTTCGATGTACTCGCCGGCATCCTCGGTGCGCGCGGCTGGAGTCTGGCCGACAAGTGGTCCCTGTTGCGCACCACCAGCCGATGGCAACTCAATGGCTTTCAATGCGCAGCCAGTCAATCCGTCGCCGAGATCTGCACCGGACTGGCACCCACAGTCATGCAAAGCCTGATTGAGCCGCTGTGTGTCTCTGCACTCAATATTCCGCCGGAACGGGCCAGCGGCCAGGTCTTTTTGCGCGTGTTGAAAGACTCGTTGCTAGGTGGCAAAGGAAGTTCCAATTTGCTGCTTCCGAGTACCGATCTTTCGAGCCTTTTCCCATACGCCGCCGTGG
>CAIQEX010000533.1 GCA_903870955.1 uncultured beta proteobacterium | reverse complement strand
GATGTCTGGTGTCCTTTTGATGTATGACGTCAGGCTGGCATTTGTCGTAAGTAGCTTCCTATTTGGATGCTTGGGATTATGGGTATTTGCTCAGAAAGACATTGACTCTGCATTCGTCAAAGGAACGGTTTTGATTGTGAGCCTGCGGCGAGTGTTAACCGACCGCAGGTTCTTTTTCTTTCTGGTTGCGGTGGTGCCGTGGTATTTCCTGTTTGCCCAACTGTATGTTTCCTTTCCGATTTACCTTAGTCAGCTGGCGGGAGCCGCCGCTGTACCGAAGATGTTCTTGGTGAATGGTCTGGTGGGTCTAGTGTTCATGGTGGGTTCCATGGCCGTGATGGAGAACACATCACCTCGCACCGTATTGCCCAGGGTATACGTGATGGCATCGGTCTTTTTCTTCTCAGCTCCCCTATTGACTACGGTTTGGTGGTTCCTTTTATTCGTTGGCTGCTACACGGTAGTGGAGACCTTGATACTCCCGGCGATTGAAACTCTGGTCACAGAGTTGGCACCGGACGGCAGTCAAAGTACATTTTTTGGGGCACTTAGTGTGGCCTCCGCGATTGGCGGTTCGATGGGGTATTACGCTGGCAGCTGGATGACGCTAAATATGGATGGACGCACCATGTGGTCGATATTTTCTGGCGTTGGTGCGCTTGGGTTCGCGCTGTCTTTCTGGTTTGTCAGAACTCAATGGGAGCCTGTTCTCGACCAAATGCAAGATGTTGCCAGTTGAGTGACCGGTATGGGGAGACCAATTCTCAATGCTGCACTTCCGCTTCAAGCCCGATTCTGCCCGCTAACCTCACTGGCCAGCAATTTTCAATAATGAAGGTTAGCAATGGAGGACCGGCAATCTCAGTTCCGCCGCGACTCGCGTCGTTCACGACAGGCAGCTTTCGGGTGACCCAGCGTTACGCTAGCCCTTGAATTCAACAGCCAGGGTAAACGCCACCGGCTAACTGCGGCGGACTGAAATTGTCCTTCGTGGCGGTTGCTCAACGTGTTTGGAAATCCCAGGGATGCCCGCAATCGTTCATATTGTTTCTGTGTCTCGAATCCACATATGGGTTGAACTTAACTGTAAAACTCATCTATGCGTCACCTCTGCCCCGCCGTCAGTAGCAGTTCATTCGGGACAACCCAGCCATCAGCCGTCGTGAAGACACCTAGCCGATCTTCCATTTCGGCCCAGGCGGCGGCTGCAACGTCTGGTGCGAGCCGACCCAGGATTTGCTGAATCGGGCTCGCAGACGAACGGATAAAGTTGAGGTAATGGTGCGCAGTGGACACTCTGACCCAGCGCTTTCAATCGTTCCAGCGCGAGGTCTCGGGTGTTGTGCGCCTGACCTGTCCTGAGCCGTTGATGTACCGCATCACCCACTCGACTTTGTTGGACCGGTTTCGGGCTCGCTATCCCGGTCTGGAAGTGGAATTCGTGATGAGTGACAAGTACCTCGACTTTTCCAATGGGGAGGTGGACATTGCCCTGCGCTCGGGAGATACGGAGGACAACGCGCTAGTCGGACGCAAGGTCGGAGACTCATTGTGGGCGGTATACGCCAGCCCGAAGTACATTGCACGGCGCGGCCAACCGGAATGCGTGGAAGATCTTGAACGACCTGAGTGGGTGGGTTTTGACGAAACCATGCCAAATCACCGTGCAACACTGTGGCTGCGACAGGTGGCCCCCGCTGCACATGTCGTGGCACGCAACAACAGCGTGCTCGGGTTGGTTTATTCAGTCAAAGCGGGTATCGGTCTGGCGCCCCTACCGACTGCGCTGGGGGACGCTGAACCCGACTTGGTACGCGTGCTCGGCCCCATTCCTGAACTGGCACGCATCTGGCGATTGCTCACCACGCCAGAGCTGAGGCACACGCCACGGGTAGCGGCATTGTTCGATTTTTTGGTGGATGAGGTCGATACCTTGAGGCCGATTATTACCGGTTAGCCGCCATGCAGGACGTCGGATTCAACGGGTCGACAGGCGCCTGACACGGGAATTTGAGTGGCCAACCTGCCCCGAGTTTTCGATGGTGAAAGACGACACCATGGCTGACAGACCCGCTGCCAGTTCCTCCAGATTGTTCGCTGAAGCTTCTGCTTGAGAGACCATGGAAGCGGTCCGCTCGGTCAACTGCCCCATCGTCTCGATAGCGCCGTGCACATCGGTGATTCCCCTGCTTTGGGCCGCGCTTGACGCAGCGATAGCCGACACCAGGTCGGTGGTCTGCTGAATCGAGCGAACAACTTCCTGCATGGTTTGGCCGGCCCGGTCGACCAAGGCCGTGCCAGCGCTGACCTTACCGACTGATTCGTTGATCAGCTTCTTGATTTCCTGTGCAGCGTTGGCTGAACGGCCAGCCAAACTGCGAACTTCCGTGGCTACCACCGCAAAGCCCCGGCCCTGCTCACCGGCACGTGCCGCCTCGACTGCCGCATTCAGGGCGAGGATGTTGGTCTGAAAGGCTATGGCATCAATCACTGAAATGATTTCCGCAATTTTTTGCGAGGACTGGTTGATCTGCTGCATGGTGTTCACCACATCGGTCACGACCCGACCGCAGTCAATCGCTACTTCTGAGGCGCTGTGGGCGTGTTGATTGGCCATTCGGGCACTTTCCTCGCTCTGCCTGACTGCCTTGGTGAGATCGTCCATGGTGTGGGTGGCAGTAACCAGGCTCGATACCTGTGCGTCCGTTCCCTCGCGGATATTGGCGTTGCCATGGGTAATGTCGCCTGCAGCAGCGCTTATCGTGCTGCTGGCAGACTGAATTTGCATCACGATAGCGTTGAGCTTGTCGACCGTTTGGTCGGCGTCGATTTGCAGCTGTCGCATGCCACCGCTCAGACTGCCCTGCACGCGTCGCGTCAGGTTGCCGCTAGACAGGGCCGCAAATACCTGCCCAAACTCGGTGGCCGCCGAATTGATACCCCCCAAGATCCGCAGCAGAAAGCCAATCGCGACCACCACCCCGATGACCAACAGCATTTGCAGCGCAAAGCTGCGGTCGCTATCGGCGGTGGCCGCCTGAATGGTTTCCTCCGGCAAAAAGTAGGACAGGACCCAAGGTTCACCATGGACGTCGAGTTTGACGCTAAAAGTGTTGCGACCCGGGACGCCTTGAGCCAGGGAGGTCGACAGTGTAAGGTTGCGTCTGTCGACGATATGGATGCCATGTGCCTCGTTGCTCAGCATGAACTGCGCCGCAGGCGGCAGACTCCAGCCATCCTTTTTTTGGCTTGTCAGATCGTCCGGCGTTATCGGGATAAACGGCACGCCCAGCAAGGCAGCTTCCAGCACGTTGCTGCGCAGGATGCCAGAAATAACCCCGGTGAATTTCTGTGTTGTAGCACTGTAAAACGGCACCGAATACAGCAGTCCGGCGGTTTCATGCACGTTGCCGGAACTCTTTGAGACGTATTGCGTGTTGTCGCAGGTGGTCATCAAAGGTGACGCGAATACCGGAATCTTGTCAGCCGCGGTATAGGAAAACGTAGGGTGCGCCTGCTTGAGTAGCTCCATCTGCTTTGGGAAGTAGGCGTATTCGGCAGACTCGTCGGCCTCAGGAATATCTCCACCCTTTGGCGGCTCTTCTTCGGCCTTGTCCTCACCAAAGTGCACCGTGTCGTACATGAAAAACGGAACTTCGCCTTTCGCAGCGTCCAGACCATCAATGACGGCGTAGACCTCGGACACGCTCACACTTCCGCGCAGGTTGTTGAATATTTGCTGAACGGTTTCCCGGGCGTCGGGCGTAAAGCGTTTGCTTGCCACAACATCTTCTTTTTCGTTGGCCCGGTTTTTACCTGTAATGCCACGAACGCTGGGCAGCAAGGAGATCGTGCGCAAGTTCTGGTACAGGTCGTCAAACATTGATTCCAGATTGCGCTGCTTGTTGTGCACCACGGTGGCTATGTGGGAGTCGATGAACGCATTCTGCGCCGCACGTTTTTCAGAGCTATGCCAAAGCCACATGCCTCCTAGCGTGATGCCCGCCACAATTGCGAGAACCGCGTACGGCGTGCTTTGATGTTTCCCAACCATTCGATTCCACTCCTTTTAAGTCCCCCACCGGCAAGTTCAATTAAGCACGAAAAGTTTGGATCTGTCGCAGCCAGAATGTTACGGCCTCGACATGGAAATGCAAAAAAGCAACATAGCGATTTATGGCACCGGACCTGCAGCCGCGCGGTGTCAAGCACGTGGAAGTATTTCAACTATTTTTACAAAACTGACTCTCCAATCCGAAGTCTCAAAGTGGTGAGAGTGGGCCGTGCGATCCTTCAAACGCGCACAAAAATGGGGCGAGTGACTTCCAGTCGTCAGAGCATGAGAAATATGTAGGCAATGCTGTAAGTTTTTTCGTGCTCCAACGACTACTGCTTAGACACCACTGTTCATCACGACGGCATATGACAGGGCGCGTGTCTTATGAAAGCAAGCCACGATGACACGCTACAGCAAATCCACACAAGCCCTTGAGGCGCTTACGCCTGAGCAGTTCAAGGTGACCCAACACAGCGGCACAGAAAGGCCGGGGACTGGCATTCACCTGCACAACAAGGAGCCGGGCATTTATGTAGATATCGTGTCTGGCGAACCGCTATTTGCATCCTCTGACAAATTCGATTCGGGTTGCGGGTGGCCCAGCTTCAGCAAGCCCATTACCCCTCAATTCGTACAAGAACTACGAGACGAGAGCCACTCCATGGTCCGGGTTGAGGTGCGTTCGACCCACGGCGACAGCCATCTGGGGCATGTGTTTACCGATGGACCACGCGATCGCGGTGGCCTTCGCTACTGCATCAATTCGGCCTCGTTGCGGTTTGTTCCACGCGGGCAAATGGTCGCCGAGGGCTACGCCGATTTTCTGGACCAAGTCGAGGAGGTTGGCCATGACAACTGAACACACCCTGATTGCAAAAGGGCTCTTTTCGACACTGGCCCCGTACACCTTGCGATGGGCACAGACACCGGCTGATTTGCGTGCCGTGCAAATGCTGCGCTTCAATGTGTTCAACCTTGAATTACGTGAAGGTCTGTCGGCATCGCATCTGACCGGTTTGGACGCCGACCCTTTTGACGAAGTGTGTGACCATTTGATGGTTGAACACGCGGCCGACGGACGCATCGTTGGCACCTACCGCATGCAAACCGGCCAAAGCGCTGCCTTGCACAGAGGCTACTACTGTGAACAGGAGTTTGCGTTCTCTGCGTATGACGCATACCGCAGTGAGATTTTGGAGTTGGGGCGGGCCTGCATCGCGAAGGAACACCGCTCCATGCAGGTGCTCAGTCTTTTGTGGCGCGGCATTGCGGAATACGCCAACACCCACCACGCGCGCTAT
>CAIQEX010000532.1 GCA_903870955.1 uncultured beta proteobacterium | reverse complement strand
TGTGGTTGAACTGCGCCGGCAACCAGGTGGTGGGACGGTGGCAGATGTCGCAGGAGGTGGTCACCATCAGGTGGCGTGCGGGCATGCCCGACGCACTCTTTCCGTCGTGGCAATCCTTGCACTTGCCTGCCGCCACGCCCTTGTGGTCGAAGCTGTTACCCAGACTGCCGCGCGACGGTTTGGTGGTCGGGGCATTGGGTTTGGCACGGCCCAAGTTCGGGCTCACCAAGGCACTGCGCATGACAGGGCGCGGCAGACCACGCATGCCATTCGGATTGGAATAGCTATGGCAACCCGAGTTGCTGCAATCGTTAGGCGCTGCCTTGCTACCGGTGTGCTTGGTTAGCCCCGTCTTGCCGGTGGACGTAGTACCTGTGATTGAGGGTCGCACCACCAAGTTTGTCACGCCATACCAAGCCATGCCATTCTCATGACAGGCTTGGCATTGAACCTTGGCCGTGCCGTTCACGCTGGTGTGCATGGTCGCGTTCTTCATGTTGACGCCAGAGAATGCCGTGACCGAAGCATGGCAACCGCTGCAGTCCACCGTCAGGGCTGTCGTCGTACCGATTGGCACGTGCAATGGGTGCAGACCCGTGTTGGTTGCCTGCCAGGTAGTCGGTGGCGGCGATGCGCAGGCGGTCGACGTGGCGCAACCCGCAAATTTGGCCGTGGTGGCGTGGCAGGAACCACATTTCTGGCTGGCCATGTTGGCTGCGGTTGCCGCAGTAATCGGGGCGGCTGTAATGTTGAAGGCCGTGTGCATGGTCGTCAATTTTCCAGGCAATCCCAAGCCAACCACCGAGTAATCGGTCGCAGAGTGGCAGGAGGCGCAGCTCGCCGTGGTGACCATGTGTCCAGTCGGTTTGGCCACGCCACTGAATGCGGTAGTACTGGTATGGCACTGTGAGCAATCGCCCGTGGTCGGGTGCGCACTGTCCGTAATACCAAACTTGCCCAGCGCCGTGGTCACCGGAGATGCAACAGGTCGCGTCTGGAAGCCGGTGTAGCTGCCGTTGGCGGTGATGGCGCTCGGGTTGATCGGGTACAGATCCACGCCCTTCCACACGTAGTTGGTGTCATGGCAGCTATTGCAACCTGCGCTGATACCACTGTGGATATTGCCGCCAGTAGGTGCTGGCGTCCTGAATCCGGACGAAACGGCGGGCGCTCCTGTCACAGACAGCAGTGCACTGGGGATAGCACCGGTACCGGTGTGGCAGGCTTCGCAGGCTGCCGTGTATGGAATATGCGAAGAAGCGCCCATGGTCGCCGTGGTCGGTATCGCAATCAGGTTCGTAATGCCATAGAAGTTGTTTGCCGCCAGACCATTGCCATGGCAGGTTGCGCAACCGGTTGTGATACCGGAGTGGCTGAACTTGCCGCCCGAAAACTTGGTGGTTTCCACCACGGGGGTAAGTCCTGTGTGGCAGGTCTCACAGGCTACCGTTCCATAGGGCACGTGCTTCGTTACGCTCGCAGGCGACTTGATCACGACGCCACCTGCGTTGTATTTGGTCGCGTTAGCCGAATCGTGACACTGCGCGCAGTTGGTCGTCGTAGACGGAGCGTACGCGTGGATATTCGTCAAGGTCGGCATTTGCGAGAAGTCGGCATTGCCTGCAACCAGGTTGATGTTGGTATGGCATTTGTCGCAAGTTGCCGTTGTCGCATACGGAATGTGATTGGTCGGTACCGCAGACACCGAGAAGCTCGCGGTGCTTCCGTGGCAATTTGAGCAGTCGCCCGTCGTGGGGTGGTTGGCATCAGGAATCGAGAAGCCCGTGCCGTTGGCGCTAGGTCGGGTATTGAAACCAAGATAATTGGCACCTGCCGTCTTGACCGTAGGCGTACGGTTGTAGAAAGTGGTGTCAACTTCGAGCCAGGACATACCCTTTTCATGGCATCCGATACAACCTGAAGTCACATTCGCGTGAATCATGGAGCCAGTTGGAATGGGCGTCTTGAACCCCGTATTGCCAGCGGTTTTCGGCACAGCGCCCTTGGTCCATGTGACCAACGCAGAAGGTGTGCTGCCCAAATGGCAGCTCGCGCAATCCGGCTTGGCGGCAGCAGCCAGGGTCGTCGGAATATGGGTACTGAAGTTGCTTAAGACCACATTGTTCGTAATGCCCAAAAAGGTCGTGCCTCCAGCGTGGCAGGCCTGGCAGTTTGAAGTAATACCGTTGTGGCTGTACTTGGTAGTGGCAAAGGTCTGAGCGGCTGCCGTTGCACCTGCGTACGGAATCAAACCAGCTGGGGCCGTGGTGTGGCAGGCCACACAGTCTTGTGATCCGTTATTTGGCACGTGCCCGTTTGGAATGGGTTTGGGCGTCTGACCCAGGAAACTCAGGGCAGTCACCCCGTCACCATGGCAAGAAGCGCAATTCGCAGTGACACCGGTATGGATATAGGCCGAGTTGGTAAAGAGCGCTCCATTCTGGACAGGCAAGGCATTGGCTGCAATGCTCGAACCCGTTCCCACGTGGCAATTCACACAGTCCAGGCCGGCCATGTCGACGTGGCCGTTGGCTGAGCCAACGTTTGTCGGGTACTTCAGCTTTCCAGCCAACCCTGCCAGTTGCATGTAGGTCGCCGCATTGGCTGCGCTGTGGCAAAGCTGGCAGTTGCCCTGCTGAGCGTTAGCTGGCGCGTACTTGTGAATGTTCGTCAGCGTGGGCATCGTCGCGTAATTGCTGGTCGTATGGCAGTTCGTACAAACCAGCGTGCTCGTGGGAATGTGGAACTGCGGTAGCACGGCTGACGCAAAGTCCGTAAAGCTGGTATGGCACGTGGAGCAATCACCGGTCGCTGGGTGAATTGCATCTTTCGCTTTGAAGGTGCCTCCGGCCGCGTTAGGACGCGTCTGGAATCCCTTGTACGGCGCAGGTCCGTTTACGTTGGTCTGACCCAGGTAGGCAGCCATGTTCATCCAGACATCGGCGGTGCTGGTACCTCCCGCGTCATGGCACGTGGAGCAGGAACCCGTGACGTTCTTGTGGTTCATCGCGGCGGTAGGCACGGGCAATGCGAAATCATTGGCCGATGCCGTCTTGGTTGTAACCGCCGGCAGCAAGACCGACGGTGTACTGCCTGCATGGCAATCCTCACAGGTCGTGGAGGTCGGCAAATGTGATGTGGATGATCCGGTTCCCGTGGTTGGCGGCATCACAATGATATTCAACGTACCCTGGAACGGACCGGTTCCACTGACGTGGCAAGCATTGCATCCCGTCGTCACCCCTTGATGGCTGTACTTACCGCCCGCGAAACTGGTCGTGGTGGTGGTAAGACCCGTCAGGCTGTCCACGTGGCAGGTTTCGCAGCTCAAAGCGGCCATATCGATGTGCTTGTTACCCGTGGTCGCAGGTGCCACCAGTTTGCCTTTCATGCCAGAAAGCAGGTTGTAGGTCGCAGCATTGGTAGCGCTGTGGCATTGCACACAGTTGGTCGTCGTCGACTGGGCATTTTTGTGAATGTCCGCATAGGCCGGGAAGACGGAATAGTCGGCCACCTTATGGCAACTACCGCAGGTGGTTGTGTTCGCCGTGGAATAGGGAATATGGTTGGCGGGCAACGACGGCGGGCCAAAGCCAGTGAAGCCCGTATGGCAGTTGCTGCAATCCCCAACACCCACTCCGACGTGGGCAGCGTCGTTGACCGAATAGGTTCCACCTCCAGAAATTGGACGCGTCTGGAACCCGGTAAACAGGGTGCCGGCCAACGGCGTGTTTTGCGGTCCGCGCGTGTACGTGCCGACACTGGCCCAGTCTTTACCGCTCTCATGGCAGACGTTGCAACTGGTGGTGTCAGAGTTGGCGTGAATCGTGGCGGAGTCTGGCAACGAAGTCTTGAAGCCGGTACTGCCAATGGCCTTGGTTGCGCTTCCTGCTATCAGGCCTGCGGGCGTACTGCCACTGTGACAGCTTGCGCACGTGGTGGATGAAGGAATGTGTGCCTGCGAGCCAGACGGACTGGTCGGCGGCATACCCACAATTTTGGGATTACCCATGAATGTGGCAACTCCTGGGCTTGGCACATGGCAGACTTCGCACGCGGTCGCGTTATTGCTATGCGTAAAGCTGGCACCGGCAAACGTCTTCATGTTGGCAGCTGGCACTTGTCCAACCGGCACGCTGTTGGTGTGGCAGGCTTCGCAACCGTTGGTACCAACCTTCATGTGCGGCAGGGCGCCCGTGTACGTGAGGGCCTTGATGTTTGGAAGACCAATAAATGTCGTGCTATCCACATTGACACCATGGCAGACATCGCAGCCCGAGCTGACACCGTTATGGTCGAACAGTGAACCGGCAAACTTGTCTCCATCTTTCACCGCTCCACCCTTGATGCTGGAGTTGGCGCCCATATGGCATTTCTCGCAGCTTGCGCCAACCATCGGAACGTGATCCACACTGGGAACTACGATCGGATTGATCAGCACGAAGTCTTTGGCGTTGGTTGCGTCGTGGCATTGCACGCAATTGGTAGTCGTGGACGGCGCCTTGGCGTGAATGGCGGTCAGGCTCGTCGGCGGTGTCGAGAAGTTGGTATGGCAGTCACCGCAGACCGCGGAAGTTGCGACTGGAATATGCCCGCCAGGCAAGGTCAGCGGACCAAAACTGGTAAAGCTGGTGTGGCAGTTCGAGCAATCCAGACCGGCACCGGGGTGGGTCGAGTCGTTGATTGCAAAAGGACCGCCCGCACCCGGACGCGTCTGGAATCCAGTGTAGTTGGCATGCGCCACATACGTGGACGACGGCAGGCTTGGGTACAGACTCATGCCAATCCACTGCATTCCGTCGCCATGGCAGCTTGCGCAGCTGCCGTTTACGCCGGTGTGCGTCTCCTTCGAATTGGGTGCCCCCACCTGGAAGCCCGTTCCGGGACCCGTTAGCTTGCTGGCGCTGCCGGCCAAAAGTCCGGACGGCAGGCTACGGCTGTGGCATGTTTCGCAGGTCGTGGATGACGGAATGTGCGCCTGAGGGCCGGCTGGACTGGTCGCAGGCATCACCACAATACTCGGGCTGCCCGCAAAGCTTCCCGGGACGATGTTGGGACCGTGGCAGGCGTCACAACCCGACGAAATGCCGTTGTGACTGAACTGCGCCCCGGCAAATGTCTTCATGCCATTCGACGGCACCAGACCTGTCGGCACACTGTTGGTGTGGCAGTCGGTACAGCTGTCCGTAGTTGGCATGTGCTTAGGCTGCAAGTTGGAAATGGCCTTGGGCACCACGCCATAGAAGCCAGTCTTCGGGACGGTTGAGCCATGGCATATCGCACAGGCAACCGCAATGCCGCTGTGATTGAACAACGAACCTTTAAACAGCGCGCCATCCGGCACCGGCGTGGCGGATGTCATGCTCGAACCGGTTCCCACGTGGCAATCTGCACAGCCCGAAGTCCCTTGGTCAATGTGACCGGCGGGCGGCACCATGATCGCTGGCGTCATCGGGTATTTGGCAGCGTTGGTGGTGGTGTGGCAATCAGAACACAGCGTCTTGCCCGCATGGGTGTGGATGTCCGACAGGCTCGGCATCACCGTGTAATCAGCGCTCTTGTGGCACAAGGAGCAGTTGGCATCGCCCGCTGTAGTGACCGGAATGTGGTTTGTGGGTTTGGCAACCGGGCCAAATCCAGCCGCCACACTGTGGCAACCCGAACACTCGCCTGAGGCGGGGTGCGAGCCATCGGGCAATGAGTAGGTAAATCCGCTCAGGTTGGGTCGGGTCTGGAATCCTTTGTAAGGTGGCGTGCCCGGGAAGGTCGCGTCACGCGGGTACAAGGCTGGCTCCACCCCTGCCCACAACTTGCCGGATTCGTGGCAAGTGGAGCAACTCGCGGATACGTTGGCATGCAACACCTGGGTTCCAGGTGCTGGCGTCCTGAATCCACTGGCGCCCACGCTCTTGGTGTTATTCAAATCGAAGGAGCCGGTTGGCGCGCTACCGTGGCACACGTCACAGGCGGCGGTAGTAGGAATGTGCGCGTCAGTGCCCGGAATGCTCGATTGCGGCATCAGCAGGATGGTCGGGTTACCTGCAAAATTCGACAGCTTGACGCTTTGTCCATGGCAAGCCGCACAACTGGCGTTGGTCGCGTCATGGTTGAAGGTGCCGCCGGCGAAAGTAGGCATGCCGGACATAGCACCGCTGACGGGATACTGGGTCGAACCGGGTGCAGTGTGGCAACTGCCGCATTCAGGTTTGACCGATACGGACAAATGTCCGGGCGTCAAGCTGGCAATATTCTTGGGTACCACGCCAAAGATGGGTGCAGCGCCAGAGCCGTGGCAGCTAGCGCAAGTTGCGGTTCCGTTGTGCACATAGGCGGAGTTTTGGAAGTTGGCACCATTGACAATCGTCGTCGAGGCCAGACTGGAATTAGGCCCAACGTGGCAATCCTGGCAATCCAGGGTACCCGGGTCAACGTGTCCCGTCGGCGGTGCCTTGATGACCGGCGACATCGGGTAGGTTGTGGTGTTGGCGTGGCAAACCTTGCACGATGACGAATCGATATTGCTGGAGTTATGGATATCAGAAATCGCCGGCATCACGGAATAGTCAGAACTCGTGTGGCAGCTAGCGCAACCCGATGTAATCGTCGGAATGTGACCTGCGGGTTTCGCCGGCGCGCCAAAACCTGCGGCGCTATAGCTGCCGTGGCAGTTCGAGCACTCACCCGTTACAGGGTGTGGCGTGGGGTCAGCTATCGAGTTGAGTCCGCCGCTCAATGTCGGACGGGTCTGGAAGCCGTGGTAGGCAGTCCCTGAAACATAGGTCGTACCGGTTGGGTTTGCTTTATACAAAGGCAAATCCATACCGAGCCAGGTGCCGCTTTCATGGCAACCAGAACAACCTGTGGTGGTGTTGGCGTGGATGTTGGCGGCCGTAGGCAACGAAGTCTTGAACGTCGTTGCGGCAGGCGCGTTCGCAGAGATATCGCCCGAGGGCTTAACCGTGTGGCAGGTCTGGCAATCCGCCGTTGACGGCAAGTGCGAGTTCGGTCCGGGCGTACTGGAGGCTGGCATTACAACGATGCTCGGGCTGCCCGCAAAGCTGGAACCGCTGATTCCCTGACCATGGCAGGTTGCACAACTGACGGTGGTCGCGTTGTGGTTAAAGGTCGCACCAGCAAAGGTCGGTGAACCGCCGATGGCGCCCGTCAATGGCACCTGGGTTACTCCCGGACTGGCTTTGTGGCAAGCCTCGCAAGCCGTTCCGCTGGTGATCGGCAAATGCCCTGGTGCAAGCGTTGCAATGTTCTTGGGCACCACGCCATACAGATTGGCCGTGGCCGCACCCGAACCGTGGCAAGTATCACAGCCAACGCCCGTACCATCGTGCACGTAGGCAGAATTTCTGAAGCTGGATCCATTGCTGATCGTCGCCACAGACAAGATGCTGGAGTTAGGGCCAACGTGGCAATCCTTGCAATCCAGATTAGCTTGGGCAATGTGATCCGTCGGCGGCGCCTTGATAACCGGCACCATCGGGTAGGTGGTGGTATCGGCGTGGCAGACCTGGCACTTTTGCGTCAAATCGATATTGCTGGCGTTGTGAATGTCGGCAATCGCCGGCATGACCGTGTAACTGGGGTCCTTGTGGCACGAGGCGCAACCCGACGTAGTGACCGGAATATGTCCGGTGGGTTTCACCGGAGCGGCAAAACCACCCACATAGCTGCTGTGGCAATCGGAGCACTCGCCCGTAACAGGGTGCGGTGTGTTGTCCTGAATTGAGTATTGGCCAGCGCCGGTGGTGGTGGGTCGAACCTGAAAGCCGAAATACGCGCCGGACACATAGGGTGAGGTGGTCGTACGCGGATACTGAGCCGGGCCGACACTAACCCAGCTACCCACTTCATGGCAGGTGGAGCAACTCGCGCTGGAGTTGTTATGGATCTGGGCAGGGGATGGCTTGAGCGCCAAGAAGCCACTGCCGGGTACCGATTTGGTTGCACTCAGCGAATAGTCTCCCGCGGGATAGGTGCTGCCGTGGCAAGCCTCGCATGCGGCCGTGGTCGGAATGTGGGAAGTGTCACTCGGTGCAGCCGAAGAAGGCATGACCAGAATGTTGGGGCTACCCGCAAAACTGGAGCCACTCACGCCCTGACCGTGGCATGAGGCACAGGTTGCTGAGGTGTAACTGTGGTTGAAAATCGCGCCCGCAAAGGTCGGATTTCCGCCAATGGCGCCCGTCAACGGGATCTGTGTCGCGCCGGGTGCGGATTTGTGGCAAGCCTCGCAAGCTGCTCCGCTGTTGATAGGCAAGTGTCCCGGAGCCAGAGAGGCAATGTTTTTGGGCACTACACCGTAGAGGTTGGCTGTTGCAGCACCCGTTCCGTGGCAGGTGTCACAACCGGTGGCCGGTCCGTTGTGCACATAGGCGGAGTTCTTGAAATTGGAACCGTTGGAAATGCTGGCTACCGACTGAATGCTCGAGTTGGGCCCTACGTGGCAGGTCTGGCAATCCATCGTCGACACAAAGTTAACGTGCCCTGTCGGCGGTGCAGTGATGACCGGCGTCATCGGGTACGTGGTGGTGTCAGCGTGGCAGGCCTTGCACGATGTCGTATCGACATTGGTGTGAATGTCGTATACGGCTGGCATCGCCTTGTAGTCTGCGCCTTTGTGGCAATTGCTACATGGCGCGACTGTTGGAATGTGGTTGGAGCCCTTGGACGGCGCTCCAAATCCGGCAGCAACCGTGTGGCACTGGGAACAATCGTCCGTGGCGCCCCGACCACCGAGCACGGCCGCATGACTTGCATCGGCCAGTGCGTATGGCCCACCAGCGCCCGGGCGGGTCTGGAACCCAAAGTAGCTGGCCCCAATGGTGGTGAAAGTCGAAGTGCGGGGATACAGCCCCATGCCCTGCCAGTCCATGGCGTTGCCGTGGCAGGCCGCGCAGCCGGACGTCACGTTGGCATGGATATCCGCATTTGCAGGAGGTGGCGACATGAACTCTGTTGCACCAATCGCGTTGATGGCATTACCAGGCACCAAACCAGACGGCGCACTCTTGTGGCAAGACTCGCATGCTGCTGTCGTTGGGATATGCGCCGGGGAACCAGCCCACGGCATCTGGATGATGTTGTTAATGCCAAAACCGACCACGGCATTCGCAGCGTGGCACGAGGCACAGCCTCCTGTGATGCCGGCATGGCTAAAGGCCGAGCCGCTAAATTTGGCGCCATCAACGACGGGTAACTGCAGACTGCCTATCGCTCCCACGTGGCAGGTTTCGCAAGCCTGGTTATTCATGGCCACGTGGCCCGTGGGTGGCGCCATCAAGGGCGGCACCATCTTGGCAGTTGCAAACTTGGCCGCATTTGAAGCGCTATGGCAATCAGCACAATTGGTGTTCGACGATGGCGCATTGGCGTGAATGGCCGTAATGCTTGGCATCACTCCATAGTCGGCGTTGGTGTGGCACGAGGCACAGGATGCCAGAGGAGAGATGGGGATGTGATTGCTTGGCTTCTTGGGGCCCGTAAACACAATCGTGGTGTGGCACTGGTCGCATGCCTGGCCTTGCGCCATAACGGCTTGGTGGGTGGCATCCGAAGGATTGGTCCGCACATTGGGGTGCGGGTTGTTGGAACTATGGCAGTTCACACAGGTCAGTGATCTCACCATAGCGTGATTAAAAGTGCGGGTGGCGTCCACAAACTGCGCCATATTGGCTTGGTGGCAGCTTTCACACGTGGCGTTGCCCGTCGGGATGTGGGTTACCGGCATGACCGAGAACGTGGCGCGCGGATTATTCCAACCGTGGCATGACTCACAGTCTTTGGGCGTGCCCTTGAAAACACCCTTGACGTGGCAGGTTTCGCAACGCACGTTCTGGTGCTGCGCGTTGAGTACATAGCCGGTACTGCTGTGATCAAAGTCAGCGCCTACCTGTTGGGCTTGTGCGGGTTGCGTGGCACTGAACTGCAACGTTGCCACAAGCAGCATTGCCAAAAGACCAGCAAAGCTTGGTCGCCCTATGTGCCCACGCAGTCGCGCAAGCAGGTTAATCAGCTTGGCCATTAGCGGCTCCCTCGCACATTGATGTATTTTGATTTCGTATTCATTTATCCGGCACCTGACCCACACGCGTCTTCACTTTTTTCCAACTTTCCACCTGGTGGCACTGGTCACAGCGGGGGCCGAAGCCGCCATTGTGCACATCGTCCTTGCGGTGGCACGTTACACAAGCACTTCCCAAAGGCGCAGCGTCCTTACCCGATGGTGCTACCTGTTTGTGACAGCTTTCACAGGTCACCTTGACGTGAGAGCCCTCCAGGCGGTACTTGGTCTGGGTATCGTGGTTGAAAGACCACGTCGTCCAGGCCCGGGTGTTGTGACACGATTCGCAGCGCGTTCCGAACACTTGCTTGTGCTTGTCGTCCTTTTTATGGCATGAATAGCAGTCGCGGGGTGCGTCTTTGTAACGCATTGTTTCGTGGCACTTTTTGCATTCCACAACAATGTGCTGACCGGTCAGCGGGAAGCGAGATTTACCATGGTTGAAAGTAGTGCCTTTCCAGGCCTTGTCGTTGTGACAGGATTCACATTTATCACCTAGCTGGGTTTCGTGCTTGTCGTCTTTCTTGTGACAATTTATGCACAACAGCGGGGTGTTGCGGAAACTGGTCAGGTCTTTGTGGCAGGCCACGCATTTCACGGTGGGCGCGGCATGGGCGTTGCGCAACTGGAATTTGGTCTTGTCGTGTTTGAAGCGGCCTTCGGTGTTCTTCCAGTCCTGCTCGTTATGGCAGTCAGCGCACGTTTTGCCCAGATTGGTCTTGTGCTTATCGTCTTTTTCGTGACAGCCAAAGCATTCCTTGGGCGCC
>CAIQEX010000531.1 GCA_903870955.1 uncultured beta proteobacterium | reverse complement strand
GCCTGTGGACGAGGTTGTCAGTTTTGAGCGTGATTTCCGCTTTGTCGCATCCGAGGCATTGGCCGAAGTGGAAGACGAGGAGTCGGAAGAAGACGTGCTGGTGTTGAGTAAATCCTTCAATTTGCTGGAACTGATTGAAGATGAGCTTTTGATGTCGACACCCTTGGTGCCCAAACACGAAGTCTGCCCGCAACCGGTGAAGCTGCAGGCCGCCGACCCGGAGTTTGTCGCCGTGGTGCAAGAAAAGCCGAACCCCTTTGCCGTACTCCAGCAACTTAAGAAGAAGGATGCTGGTTGAACGCACCAGATTAGGCTATAATTTGAGGCTTCGCGTACATCACTGAACGCGTATATTCTCAAACTTACCAACCTAAAAGTGTTGCAACCTGTGCAACACCCATTGCCCAGGAGCCAAAAATGGCCGTTCAACAAAACAAGAAATCTCCCTCCAAGCGCGGTATGCACCGTTCGCACAATGCGCTGGTCGTGCCAGGCATTGCAGTGGAACCCACCACTGGCGAAATCCACTTGCGTCACCACATCAGCCCGACCGGTTTTTACCGTGGTCGCAAGGTGCTGAAGACCAAATCTGAAGCGTAAGCCCTGCGCTTGCAGCAAAGCCCGAAGCTACTTTTTTGTAGCGACGGGCTTTTTTCTTTTATGGCCGCTATGCGGCCTTTTGAATAAATCAATGTGAGCGATTCACCGGTGATCACAGTAGCAGTTGACTGCATGGGTGGCGACCATGGCCCCAAGGTAACCTTGCCGGCCTGCACCCAGTTTCTGGAATCCCATCCGGAAGCGCGTCTTATTTTGGTGGGTCTTCCAGAGGCCTTGCATGGTTTTTCACATCCCCGCGCCAGCGTTGTGACTGCAAGCGAAGTCGTCACCATGGACGACCCGCTGGAAGTGGCCTTGCGTCGCAAGAAAGATTCTTCGATGCGGGTAACCGTTCAACAGGTCAAGGATGGGGCCGCGCAGGCCGCCGTTTCCGCCGGCAACACGGGCGCACTGATGGCCATTTCGCGTTATGTGCTGAAGACGATTGACGGCATTGAACGGCCCGCCATTGCCGGGCAGATTCCGAATTCGACTGGGGGGGCGACCACGGTTCTGGACTTGGGCGCCAATGTGGATTGCACCGCAGAACATTTGCTGCAATTTGCCATGATGGGCTCCGCCTTGGTCTCTGTTTTGAAGGGCGACGAAGCACCCTCGGTGGGACTCCTCAATATTGGTGAAGAGGCCATAAAAGGCAATGAAGTCATCAAAAAGGCCAGTGAACTGCTGCGGGCTGCCGGCAAAGCCGGTGATCTGAACTTTTATGGCAATGTTGAGGGCAACGATATTTTCAAAGGGGTAGTCGATATCGTGGTCTGCGACGGGTTCGTTGGAAACGTCGCGCTCAAGACCAGTGAAGGTCTGGCCTCGATGATTTCTTCCTTTTTAAAGGCCGAGTTCTCCAAGAATATCTGGACCAAAATCTCGGCAATTGTTGCTTATTCGGTTCTAAGTGCTATCAAAAAGCGCTTTGATCACCGCCGCTATAACGGCGCAGCCTTGCTGGGCCTGCGCGGGCTGGTATTCAAAAGCCATGGTTCTGCCGACGTGCTGGCTTTCGGCAACGCCTTGAACCGCGCGTATGATGCAGCCCGAAACAACTTGTTGGACCGTGTTCAGATTCGTATTGCCAAGGCAAGGCCACTTCTGGCTGAACCCTCCGCTGCCGTAATGTGAGCCAGTGCCGCCCAAACTACCCATGAGCCGTTACTCCCGCATCACAGGCACTGGCAGTTACTTGCCAACCCGCCGACTGACCAATGCCGACCTGGTAGCCCAGTTGGCCGCGACTGGTGTTGAATCGTCTGATGACTGGATTGTTGAGCGAACCGGCATTCGTGCCCGGCACTTTGTCGATGAAGGCATTTTTAGCAGCGATCTGGCTGTTGAGGCGGCGAAAAACGCACTGGCGGCTGCAGGAATTACGGCGCAGGATATTGATTTGATCATCGTGGCCACCAGCACGCCGGACATGGTGTTCCCTTCGACCGCCTGCATCGTGCAAAACAAACTGGGCGCGGCAGGGGGCGCTGCGTTCGACTTGCAAGCGGTGTGTTGCGGCTTTGTGTATGCCTTGAGCGTGGCCGACTCCATGATCAAGACCGGTGCGGCCAACAAAGCCCTGGTGATTGGCGCTGAGGTGTTTTCACGGATTCTGGATTTTGCTGACCGCACCACCTGTGTGTTGTTTGGCGACGGTGCCGGTGCCGTGGTTCTGGAAGCCTCCGAGGTGCCAGGCATTCTGGCCAGCGATTTGCACGCCGATGGCAAGCATGTCGGCATTTTGTGCGTGCCTGGCCATGTGTCGGGTGGCAAGGTGATGGGCGATCCTTTGCTCAAAATGGACGGCCAAGCGGTATTCAAACTGGCCGTTGGCGTACTGGAAGACGCGGCGCGCGCGGCACTTGCCAAGGCGGATCTGGCGGCTTCCGATATCGATTGGCTGATTCCACACCAAGCCAATATCCGCATCATGCAAAGTACCGCGCGCAAGCTCAAGTTACCCATGGAAAAGGTCGTCGTCACTGTGGATCAGCACGGCAACACCTCGGCCGCCTCGATCCCGCTGGCACTGGACACCGCCGTACGGGCGGGGGATGTCAAGCCTGGCCAGACGCTGCTGCTCGAAGGGGTCGGCGGTGGCTTTACCTGGGGTGCGGTGGTTCTGAAGTTCTAGTCCGTCTGGGCAAAGCCCGTTTTTGAGCGGGCTATCACTAGGAAACTTTTATGAAAAAATTTGCGTTTGTATTCCCGGGTCAAGGTTCCCAGTCGGTGGGCATGCTGGACGGATGGGGCGCCCATCCGGTCGTAGCCCAGACGCTGCAGGAAGCCTCTGATGCTC
>CAIQEX010000530.1 GCA_903870955.1 uncultured beta proteobacterium | reverse complement strand
GTAACCGTGGCGTGGTACGGGCGTAAAGTTGCAAACCACCACAGCACAACTGCCGTCTTCGCCCCAACGGGCGAACGCGATGATGCTTTGCGCTGCGTCGTTGTGTGAAATCCACTCAAAGCCGCCCGGCTTCACATCCTGCTGGTGCAATGCCGGGTAGGTTTGGTAGACGCGGTTGAGGTCGCGCACCAGGCGCTGCACGCCCTGGTGGGCGCTTTGACCTTCCAGATGCCAAGGCAGGCTACCCTTGTCGGCCCATTCAGTCGGCTGTGCCAGTTCACAGCCCATGAAGAGCAATTTCTTGCCCGGGTAACCCCACATGAATCCGTAGAGCGCACGCAGGTTGGCAAAACGTTGCCAGGGGTCGCCCGGCATTTTGTCGAGCATGGATTTCTTGCCGTGCACCACTTCATCGTGCGACAGCGGCAGCACGAAGTTTTCGGAGAACGCGTACATCATCCCGAAGGTGAGCTGGTTTTGATGGTGCTTGCGGTAAACCGGGTCCAGCGCGGCGTATTGCAATGTGTCGTGCATCCAGCCCATGTTCCACTTGTAGTGAAAACCCAAACCGCCACTTTGCAGATCCGCGCTGGGTGGACGACTGACACCGGGGAAGGATGTGGATTCTTCAGCCAGCGTGATGGCGCCGGGGCGCTCGGTGCCGACAATAAAGTTCATGCGGCGCAGGAATTCGATGGCTTCCAGGTTCTCACGCCCACCGTGGCGGTTGGGAATCCATTGCCCTTCCTGGCGGCTGTAGTCGCGGTACAGCATTGAGGCCACGGCATCCACACGCAGGCCATCGATGCCAAAGCGCTCCAGCCAATACAGCGCATTGCCCACCAGAAAGTTGCGTACCTCGGTGCGGCCGAAGTTGTAGATCAGGGTGTTCCAGTCCTGGTGAAAACCTTCCTTGGGGTCGGCGTATTCATACAAGTGGGTACCGTCGAATTCGGCCAGGCCGTGGGCATCGCTGGGGAAATGGGCAGGGACCCAGTCGAGGATCACACCCAGCCCAGCGTCATGCGCTGCATCGACGAAATCGCGGAATTCTTCGGGCGTGCCAAAGCGCGCAGTGGGCGAGAACAAACCCAACGGCTGGTAGCCCCAGGAGCCATCAAATGGATGCTCGCTCACGGGCAGCAACTCCAGGTGGGTAAAGCCCATCTCTTTGGCATACGGAACCAGGGTTTCGGCCAGTTCGCGGTAGCTTAGCCAGCGCCAGCCATCGGCCTTGCGCCAGGATCCCAGATGCACTTCATAAATGCTCACGGGCGCGCCAAAGGCGTTGGCCGCCGCACGCTCGGCACGCATCGGGCGCCGGGGCATCAGCGGATACACCAGACTGGCGTTGTCCGGGCGCATTTGCGAATGGAAGGCGTAGGGGTCGGCTTTCAGGGCGATGCCCCCCGTGGCACCGAGAATTTCGAATTTGTAGATATCGCCCTGCATCAAACCGGGAATGAAGATTTCCCACACGCCGCATTCGCGCCGCAGACGCATCGGGTGACGCCTGCCATCCCATTGGTTGAAACTGCCCACCACCGAGACCCGGCGCGCGTTGGGTGCCCAGACCGCGAAGCTGACACCGTCGACACCCAGCTTTTGCGTCAGATGCGCGCCCAGGCATTCAAATGGGCGCTGGTGTGAGCCTTCACCCAGAAGCCAGACATCGAGTTCCTGCAATACAAACGGAAAGCGGTAGGCGTCCTCCAGCACTTGTACGTGGGGCGTGGTGCGGTCCGGGGCGGGGGTCCAGACAACTTCCAACTGGTAATCAAAACGCTCCGTTGCACCTGGAATCGGGCTGCTGAAAACTGCGCTGTCGGGGCAACGGGCCAGCGTGGCGCGCGCTGCGCCGGAGTTGCGGTCGCGTACCGTAACCTGTTCAGCGCCGGGCAGGATGGCGTTCACCCATATCGCGCCAGCACTCTCGTGCATTCCCAAGACGCTAAAAGCATCGCCATGGTCGGCCCGCATGAGGGCTGAAATATCGGTCGAAGTCAACATGTTCTTGTTATCCGTTCTTCAATCAGAGCAGTATGTTCAAGCATTACAGTGCCTTCCATAGGCTATACCCTTAAAAGGCTGTTTGGCCGGTGAAACGAAACCGTTACGTAACTTTTTTATCGGCTTCGCCCGGCACGGTAAGAGGCTTTGTTGCTAATTTTGGATGGTACGCCGCCGCCCAGGCTATCGGCCGCCGCCAATCGGGCCATGGCCTTTCCGGCGTGGGCATGGGTGATGGCCAGCCCCAGGGCGTCAGCGGCATCGGGCCCCGGCAAGCCGTTCAAAGCGAGCAGTCGCATCACCATTTCCTGGATCTGACTTTTTTGTGCGCGTCCGTGTCCGGCCACCGCCTGCTTCATCTGCAGCGCGGTGTATTCGGCCACCGGTAAGTTTTGGGACACCAAAGCCGTGATCAGCGCGCCGCGTGCTTGACCCAGCAACAGGGTGGACTGCGGGTTGACGTTGACGAAGACAATTTCCACCGCAGCGCAGTCCGGTTGGTAGCGTTGCACCACTTCGCCAATGCCATCAAACAGCACTTTCAAGCGGGCCGGAAGCGCGTGGGTGTCCAGATGCTGGGTGCTGATGGTGCCGCTGGCCACATAGCTGAGTTGGCCACCGGCTTCATCCACCACGCCAAAACCGGTGGTGCGCAGACCAGGGTCAATTCCAAGTATTCGCATCGGGGGATGATAGCGGTGTGCCTGGGGCTGCGGGCCTGGGCGCTCTGGTTGGCACCACAATCTGGCTGAGATCCTGTAGACTGCGCAACCGCCGGCGATCACGTCATTGCGGCTACAGACCTGAAAATTCCATAGGGGAGCGTTGCGTGACTGGCCCGGTACACACGGTTGATGAGCAGTTGCTGGCGGAAATGGTGCAGCGCGAGAGCACAAGCGTTTTTAACGAGCGCCTGATCGCCAGCGCATTGGTATCACCAATGGTCATTGCTTTTGTTGTCTGGCTGCAAGTGACCGCAGCCGGAGCGTTGCAGGCCCTGGAGTGGGGGGCCATGATTGCAGGCGTCGAACTGCTCATTCTTTTTTTTGGCCGCGGTTTTCGCAAAGCCTTGCAGGGCAATCGCCCGATCAACCGCTGGTTGAACGCCCAATTGATGTGCTGTGGGTTGCTGGGCCTGATGTGGGGCGCGGCGACCTGGTTTGTCTGGGCGCCGGATAAATTTTTCTTCTACGTCGCCACGCTATGCGTTCTGGTGGGTGTCTCTTTCATCTGCATGGTGGTGATGGCGCCAATGCGATGGGCGATGCTTCCGTTTGCGGTCGGGCTATTCATTTTGCCCTTGGTGCAGTTGCTCGTTATCGACAATCCCGTGGGCCGTGAAATTGGTGTCGGCTGGGTGGCCATGATTGCCGTGCAACTCAGGTATTCCCGGGATCTTCGCCAAGAGTTGATTCGCCAGATCGACAGTTCTGTGCGCAATTCAATGCTGGTCGAAAGTTTGACCCGAGTCAGTCGTGAACTCACCCGGGCCAACACCGAAAAGGAAACCCGCAACGCTGAACTGCACGCGCTTATGGAGCAACTAAATCACCTGGTGACTTTCGATCAGCTAACGGGTGCCTACAGTCGCCGCTATTTCATGGAAGAGCTCGACCGCCAGGTGGCGCTCCATGCACGCCACGGTGCACCCGTGTCACTGATCATGATGGATCTGGACCATTTCAAATCGATCAACGACCGCTACGGGCATGAGGTGGGTGATCGCGCACTGCGCGAGGCGGCACTCCATGCCAAGGCCGAACTGCGTGACGGCGACATGCTGGGGCGCGTGGGCGGGGAGGAGTTTCTGGTTTTGCTGCCCATGACCAACCTGGAGGCGGCCACCAGCCTGGCCGAGCGCCTGCGTCTGTCGTTGGCGGCTGTGGGGCTGGTGGAAGGCGTGCAGATCATTCGGATTCCCGCCTCCCTCGGAGTCGCTGAACTTCGCGACGATGAAGATGCCACAGCCTGGTTGCGGCGCGCCGACGATGGGCTCTACAAAGCCAAGGCGGCGGGACGCAATCGCGTGGTCGCTGTGGCCTGAGGATTCAAGAAGAAAACACAGGCTTGGTTCTTGTCTTCACCCGAGCACGGCTTTAGCCAGATGGGTGTACAGCGGGATGCCAAAAAGGATGTTCAAAGGAAAGGTAATGCCCAGCGACAAGCCGAAGTAGAGCGACGGGTTTGCCTCTGGAACGGCATGGCGCATGACCGCCGGGACGGCGATGTAAGAGGCGCTCGCTGCCAGCACCATCAGCAGGATGGCATCGCCCATGGGAACATCGAGCAATGCGCAAAGTCCCAGTGCGAGACTCGCGTGGGTCAGGGGGCCCAGCACGGCATAGGCCAGCAACCAGGGCGATTTGCCTTTGACCTGCGGCAAACTGCGCGCGGTCAAGAGCCCCATGTCCAGCAGGAAAAACGCCAGCATGCCCTTGAAGAGGTCGCCCGAAAACGGTTGCATCGCCGCTTTGCCAGCATCACCGCTCAGGATGCCGATCAGCATGGCTCCCAGCAGCAGCAGTTGCGCGCCATCGGTAAATGACTCGTGGAGAATCTTGCCAAACGGAACACCGGCACGTGGCGTCGAAAAACCCGGAGACAACACGGCCACACCGCCGCCGTTCACCGCCATGGCGTTGGCCGGTTTCTGCCGCAAAGCATTGGCAAAGACGATGGCAAGAATGATGGCCGGTGACTCCATCAAAGCCATGGCAGCGGACATGTAACCACCAAACACAAGCTGCTGGTTTTCCAGGGTTTGAACCGCGGTAACAAATGTCACCGCGCTGACGGAACCATAGGTTGCCGCCACCGCGGCTGCATCAAAACCGGACAACACCCGGCGCAGAAGGCAATAGCCCAACAGCGGCACCGCGACGGCCAGCACGACGGCACAGCCCAGGCTGGTCGCTACTTGGGGGGTAAATCCGGAGTGGGCCAGTGCGAACCCTCCCTTCAGGCCCAGGGCCATCAAAAGGTACAGCGCCAGAAAACGCGAAATGGGTTGCGGGATCTCCAGGTTTGATTTGACAAGCCCTGCGAGGACGCCAAAGATGAAAAAGAGAATGGCCGGGTCGAGCAGATTGTGCATGTTTGATGTCCTTTTCACCCATGCTAGGCGGCTGCAAGCATCTTGTAAAATCGATTTATAAATGTTTTCGCATAGATAAAAACCTATGAATATTTCCTTTCGTCAACTGCGGCTGGTGCTGGCATTGGCCGAAACCGGCAGTGTCAGTGGAGCCGCCCGCGTGATGCATGTGACCCAACCCACGGCCTCTATGCAGTTGAAGGATGTCGCCGACGCCATCGGTCTGCCGATTTACGAATTGGTTGCCCGCAGGGTGTATATGACGGAGGTAGGCAAGGAGTTGGCCCAAACGGCGCGGGTAGTGGCTGCAGAATGGGATGGCTTTGAGCAGCGGGTTAATGCCTTTAAGGGCTATACGCGGGGCAAGTTGCGTGTGGCACTGGTGAGCACCGCAAAATACTTTGTGCCCCGGTTGTTGGGCAACTTTTGCAAGCGTTATCCGGAGATCGACGTGTCGATGGAGGTCCTGAACCGTGACGGAGTGGTGGCACGCTTGCGCAACAACCTGGATGATCTCTATGTCATGTCTATACCGCCCACGGATCTGGACTTGGTTGCTGAGGTCTTCATGTCCAACCCGCTGGTCATGGTCTGCGCCAGTGGCAACCCGCTGGTAAAGAAAGAGATGCTGTCACTGGCTGACCTCTCCGGTCAGCGATTCATTCTTCGGGAACAGGGCTCAGGTACCCGCATGGCGGTGGACAACTGCTTCAAGCAGTTGAAGTTTCGCCCGGACCTGCGCTTGGAGCTTGGCAGCAACGAGGCCATCAAGGAGTCGGTTGCGGGTGGTATGGGCATTTCCGTGATCTCCAGTCACGCCCTGCATGGCAATGCCAAAGAGCACGGGGTATCGGTCTTGAATGTTGCGGGATTTCCGGTGGAATCCCACTGGCATGTGGTTCACCCGAGGGGTAAAAAACTCTCGCCCATCGCGTCAATTTTTAAGGCCCACGTGTTGGCCAACGCTTGAGAATCGTGCCAATCCAGTGTGGGTCGAAAAACCTATAAATCAAAATACCAGCGTGCCGAATGAAAAAACACGGGTGCTGCAAAACACAGCGCATCGACTCGGTCGAGCAGACCCCCGGCACCTGTCACTGCGCGCCCTTGGGCACCCCAGTTGGGTATGCCGCGGTCACGCTTGATTGCCTTCATGACAAAGTGACCCAGCGATCCGGCCAGGCACGCAATAAATGAAAAGGCAAAGGCCGTTCCGGGTACCCAGGGGGTAATGCCCGCCAGTGCTGCGCCAAACACGCTGGCGGTCAGCATGCCGAGCGCCCAACTGCTCCAATGAAAGCTGGTGCTAATGGCCGGCACCACCGGAGCCTTCTTGAGCCAACGCCCGGTCAGATGTTGGGTGATCATGCAGACCTGCACCACCATGACCAGGAAGAAAACCATAAATGCGTTGCGGTGGTCGTAGCCCGGAAAGTGCAGCATCAGAAGCGCGGGCACATGGCTCATGCCATAAATACAAACCATGATGCCCCACTGCAACTTGGCATTGCGCTCCAGAAATCGCACGGGGTCGTTGGCCAGTGCGCTGATCACCGGCAACGCCAGAAAAACAAACACCGGAATAAACACAGCGAACATATCAAAGTGCTCGGCCCAGACCAGCCAGTATTGCAACGGTAGCACCCCGAAGAAGGCCAGCACCAGGCTTCGGTGGTCGCCCCGGCGTGTGGGCGAGAGTGTCAGAAACTCGCGCAATGAAAAGAAGGAAACCAGGCCAAAGAGAGTCAGCGCCACCCGGTTGCCCATCATCCAGCCGAGCCAGAACACGGCCACCATCAGCCAGCTGGTGCGAATGATGCCGTTGATGCTTGCCAGAGCGGCGCGGCGACGTTCATCCTCTGCCTGGTTATGAAACTCCCTTATGGAGAAAGAAAAGGCGGTGACGCTGGCGAGCAGCAACAGGCCAAAGACGAGGATGAAGAGTGCGCCAATCTGCTGCGTTGGTGCGAGATTTTTAAGATAGAAATACATGGCTAGTCGGGTGGCCTATACGTCGCGCAGCGCGATGACGGCATTGCGTGCACGTGTCAGAAACTCGCGGTGGTCTTCGCCCGTCTGCAATTGCATCGGTGTGCCAAATGTCACCGAGCACAGCACAGGCACGGGTACCACTTCGCCCTTGGGAAGCACGTGTTGAACGTTGTTGATCCAGGCGGGAACCAGCACGGCCTGAGGAACCTTCAGTGCCAGGTTGTACAAGCCGGCCTTAAAGGGTTGAGGCTCTCCGGTATGGCCACGGGTGCCTTCTGGAAACAGAATTATCGAGTCGCCTTTGGAAAGGGCTTCAAGCAGCGGCTCCAGGGGGTCTTCATCGGCGGTGCGTTCGCGTGATACGTAAATGACGTTAAACACTTCAGTGGTCAGCCACTGCTTGAAGGGTGTCTTGGTCCAGTAGTCACGTGCGGCAATGGCGCGCGTCGTGTGGCGCAATTCTTTTGGCAAAGCAGCCCAGATCATGACCAGATCGGCATGGCTTTGGTGGTTGGCAAAGTAAATGCGTTGCTCGGCCTTGGGCGGACATCCGACCCATCGCGCCTGCGAGCCGGTGAGCACCCGGATCAAACCCAGCAAAAACAAAGACATCAACTTGGCCAACATGGCCGCGATGATACAGAGGGATGTTGACGCTACAGTCTTTAGAGTGGCGGATCGACGAGTAATTCGAACGGTTGCACGTCCAGACAATTGGCCAGCGCCACCAGTACCAATAAGGTCGGGTTGGCCTTTCCCATTTCTATCCGACTCAGGTAAGTCCGATAGATGCCACAACGCTCAGCCAGCAGGTCCTGGGTCAAATTTCCACTGAGTCTCATTTCCCGCACATGGTTGCCCACAATGTGTTTGAAATTGCGGATGGATGCGGTCACATACTGAGTCTGAGGCTTTATTCGAACAATGCAAGGTATCAATATTCCGAATGGACTGAAGATGACCTAGATCACGGGAGCTTCGCATCAGGGATCCGACCGGCGATGACGCCTGCACGTCCACTCAAGTAGGCCGAGTTGGGCGTCTTTTCAAAATACTTGGGGCGTGGCAGCATCACCACCAAGCGGGCCGCTTCGTAGGCGGTTAGTTTTGCGGCCGATTTGCGAAAGTAATGCTGGGCCGCAGCTTCGGCACCAAACACCCCTTCGCCCCATTCCACGTTATTGAGATAAATTTCCAGGATACGTTTCTTGCCGACCAGAACTTCCAGCGCCATGGTCAGCACAAATTCCTGGGCCTTGCGAAAAAGCGTGCGTTCGCCGGAAAGAAACAGGTTCTTGGCCAGTTGCTGGGTGATCGTGGAGCCACCCACCACCTTGGGTGG
>CAIQEX010000529.1 GCA_903870955.1 uncultured beta proteobacterium | reverse complement strand
TGCAGCGGGCACCGTCGCATCAAACCCGCTGGTTTCCGGGCCCGCGTGCTGGTCTTCAAATTGCTGCGCAAATTGGACCGAAAACTGCTCCACCCGGCTACCGGACGACGGCGTCATCAGTTCACCCGAGAGCAATTTGCGCAGTTTATCCAGCGTAAGTAAAGTCTCGTCCTTGGCCCTTACAGCGATGGGCGCCGGACGTTCCCTTGCAGTCGATGCGGAGGCAGCACGGGCATTTCCACCCATCGCATCAGACGCTGAAGATGCTGACGGGATCGCTTCTGCGTCAGACGTACCGCCGCTCCCATTGCCTTTGTTCGAGGGCGTTGAAAACATCACGGAAGTCACCCCGTCCTTACGCAAGCGGGTGCACAAGCCTGCATACAGCGACCGCAACTCCACGCCAAGAGTGGCCGTCATGGCATTGCACCAAAGCAACTGCGTGTCCGCCTTGGTCTCGGTCTGCTCCAGCGTTTCCTTCAGGGCGTTGACATAGGCCTCGGGTCGAAACGGATTGACATCGGCACGCACGACATCCAAGCCCAAAACACGACTTACCAGGGTATTCAGATCGGCCAGACTGGCCTCGACCGACTGCAGCACACTTTGCTGGACCCGTGCCAAGGTTACCGTCGTCTGCACCTGGTCATCATCCATCAGTTCCAACTGGTCGAACTGCACCTCAGCGACCGACAAACCCTTTGACTTCTTGCCGGCCTCAGGGTCGACAAAGGCCTTCAACAGGTTGGCAGGGAAATTCTTGCAAAGTTGCTGTTCAAACTGGCGCAATTGGTTGGCCGAATTCGCCAAGGCGTCGCGTTCGCGCATATCGCGCGTGGCGGCCTCCTGCGCTTGCAAAACCAGACGCGCTGCCGATACCAATTTGCCCATTAACGGGCTACCGCCAGCCGATACCTCCTGAACCAGACTTCGGTACAGCGCCTCGTTGCGGGCATTGGCTTGACTGACAGGCGCTGTGGTCATATTTCCTAAAATTGATATTACTTAAGCGCTTTGTACCGCATCCGCTTGGGTTTTGCACCTTCCTCACCCAGACGGCGCTTCTTGTCGGCTTCGTACTCCTGGTAGTTGCCGTCAAAGAAGGTCCACTGGCTATCCCCTTCGCAGGCCAGGATGTGGGTGGCAATGCGGTCAAGGAACCAGCGATCGTGGCTGATCACCATGATCGTACCGGCGAATTCCAGCAACGCGTCTTCCAGGGCACGCAGGGTTTCCACGTCCAAATCGTTGGAGGGTTCATCCAGCATCAGTACATTGCCGCCGGCAATCAAGGTCTTGGCCAAATGCAGGCGTCCACGCTCACCACCGGAGAGCATGCCGACCTTTTTCTGCTGGTCGCCACCGTTGAAATTGAAGCGGCCGCAATAGGCACGACTGGCCATCTGGAATTTGCCGACATTCAGAATGTCCAGGCCACCGGAGACGTCTTCCCACACCGTCTTGTTATTGGCCAGGTCGTCACGGTGCTGGTCTACAAAGGCCATCTTGACCGTGCTACCGATCTTGACCTCGCCGGAGTCAGGCTTTTCCTTACCGGCAATCATCTTGAAGAGCGTCGATTTACCGGCACCGTTGGGGCCGATGATGCCGACAATGGCGCCGGCTGGAATCTTGAAGCTCAGGTTATCGATCAGCACGCGGTCGCCAAACGACTTGGTGACACCGGTGAACTCGATCACTTCGTGGCCCAGGCGATCCGCCACCGGGATGAAAATTTCATTGGTTTCGTTGCGCTTCTGGTATTCAAAATCGCTCAATTCCTCGAAGCGTGCCAGACGGGCCTTGCTCTTGGCCTGGCGCGCCTTGGGATTCTGGCGCGACCATTCCAATTCCTTTTTGAGCGCCTTGGCGCGGGACTCTTCACCCTTCTGCTCGGCTTCCAGACGGGCCTGCTTCTGGCTCAGCCAATCGGAGTAATTGCCCTTGTAGGGAATGCCGGAGCCGCGGTCCATTTCCAGAATCCATTCGGCGGCGTTGTCGAGGAAGTAGCGATCGTGGGTGATGGCAACGACCGTACCGGAGTAACGCTGCAGAAACTGCTCAAGCCAGTCCACGGATTCGGCATCCAGGTGGTTGGTAGGTTCATCGAGCAGCAACATGTCGGGCTTGGACAGCAGCAGACGGCACAGTGCCACGCGACGCTTTTCACCCCCCGACAGCACGCCGATGTTGGCATCCCAGGGTGGCAATCGCAACGCGTCGGCGGCGATCTCAAGTTGGTGCTCGGAGTCGGTGCCAGCCGTGGCAATAATGGCTTCCAGTTCGGCCTGTTCAGCGGCCAGGGCGTCAAAGTCGGCGTCCTCTTCGCCGTAAGCGGTGTAGACCTCTTCCAAGCGCGCCTTGGCGGTAAACACCTTGCCCATGCCAGCTTCGACGCTTTCGCGCACCGTTTGCGTGGGATCGAGCTGCGGTTCTTGCGGAAGGTAGCCAATATTCAATCCCGGCATGGGGATGGCTTCACCTTCGATTTCCTTGTCCAGACCCGCCATGATTTTCAACAGGGTGGACTTGCCGGAACCATTGGTACCCAGCACACCGATCTTGGCACCAGGGAAAAAGGACAGGGAGATGTCTTTAAGAATGTGGCGTTTTGGCGGCACGATCTTGCCGAGCCGGTTCATGGAAAAGACGTATTGAGCCATTGCGGTACCGTTTATTTCAGAGACGTAAAGTCGACATTATCGACTGTCGATGCCGCCCCGCCGTAAAAGCCCCCCGAAGCCCGCTGTGCGGACCAAGGCTAGAGTGGCGGCTTATCTTTTGGCAGGCGCAAGTCGTTGTTCAAGGCCGTCTGCGCAACGGCGTCCAGGGCGTTATCCATGACACGGCCGTCCGACACCAAACGGATCAACAGGGATGCCTTCAGTCTTTCCAGGGTCCTGAGCGACATCGAATGCGCCATGCCACTGCCTGAAATAAACATGAACAAGGTACGCTGCGGACTGACCCAGGTCAGTTGGGCACGGACCCAGTTGCCCGCCAATGCCAAATCGACCCAGGAGCCGGTCGTCAGGCTGTCCACATTCCAGAAATTTTGTTCGGGCGAGCCCACCGCCGGTGCGCTCTGCACAAAGAGGTCCTGCTCCAGATCGCCGTCGTCCAGAAAACCGGAGTCTGCGGCTTCACTGTCCACCATCCAGAAGTCATCCACCTTGGCACCCGCCGAGCCAGTATCGGCGTCTTCGGTTGACAACAGGGAGTCCGACATGGTTTCGGTGTCTCGGGACAGCGGAGCGCGTACGCTGTCAAACACCTGCTCATGGAAGGAGATCAGCGCATCAAAAAATACCGCCATGCGCTCTTGCGGATACGAAATGAGCTCCAGGCCCTTGCGCATTTTGACCAGCATGTCGGGCACCATTTGCACCAACCGTGCACGGTTGCGCCGTGTCAAACGCAGTTGCACACTCCACACCAGGTCTTCAACCAGCCCGTGGTAGCCACCGGGATCTACCGAACCATCGGCGAAATTCAGTTGCGCCTCGGCCACCACCTGCGCCCAAGGGCCGCGCAAAAAGGCGTTGACCATGTCGGGTATCTCAAGACCCTCAAGCCGTTCCTCGAACTGTTTTGACAGACGTTGGGCCAGCAAATTGCGTTGTTCCGCATGCAACAAACCTTTGGCGGCATCGGCAGCGCGTTGGCGTTGCTCGGCTTCTTCCCGAGTCCAGGCGTCATCCAGTTTGCGCAGAATACGGGCAAAGGTGGAGGCATCACCCGCTCCTCCAACCAGCACACCGACGGCATTGTCAAAGGCCTTTTGGAATCGCGCATAGCCCGGTGCTTCTTCGCTCGAATAGGCCAGGCTGCGGTGGGTCATCCGGTCCAAAAACACCCGCGCCGGGTGGTGTCTCTCGCTGAAAAGACGGCCATCCTGTTCAGAAAGTTTGACCAGAACCGGCTCCAAAGCCTTCAGACTGCTGCGCACCGCAGGCAGCAAGCGTTTGTCCTGCATCAGGTTGTCCAGCATCAGAAGGACCACCTCCTTACCCAACTGAACGCCCAACTTTTTGCGTTGTACCTGTTCTTTTTCCTGGGCCAGCATATCGACAACCGCGCCGTTGGGATCGACCTTCCTGACGATCGATGCGACCGTCTTGCTAGCGCGGTCTGACAGACGCCGCATCATCGGCTCCACCAATTTCATGTCCTGAAGCGCTTCGAAAGACGCCGGTATGGTGTGCGAAAAATCCATCCTGCCGCCCGACAGCGGGTTGGGATCCAGTTCACCCGATAGCAGGCGACGCAACTTGTCCAGCGTCAGCATGGTGCGTGCGACCGTGCTTTGTGTCGCATTGTCGGGGTTCCACATGCCCGTGTTTGTCGCAGGCGCCATATGCACGGGCTCCACGCCCTGGGAGCGCATCCATTCGGCAACCTCGCGATACAGCTGATGCAAACTGGCACCCAACTGACCGGAGGCCAGAGCCATGGCGGTGGAGCGCGCCTCGCGATTGGGAACCCACTCCTCAAAAGATTCGCGCAAGGCATGCACAAAGGCATCCGGTTTCAACGGATTCAAGTGCGCCTGCACCGAGGACCAGCCGAGCAAGTTGCTGACCATGGCATTGAGAGTCGGCAAAACATCTTCAACCGCCACCAGCACGGCTTGCTGGCTTTGCGCAAACTCAATATTCGCGTCGATCTGGTCGGCATCGAGAAACTGGAAATCGTCGAAGCGCATGAGTTGGCGCCCGACCTGCCTGCTGCCCTCACCGCCAAACACGCACTTGCGCAGATTTTCGGAAAAACTCTTGCGTACCGCTGGGGCGTTTTCACACAAGGTTTCAATGGTTTGCCGATCGTTCAGCAACAAGACCAGAGATGTCTTTTTGCCCGTAGCCGGCGCCAGCGCATTTTGGAGTTCCTGCAAAACGTCGTTAATCAATACGTCACTTTGCTCCAGGACCGCCTCCAGGCATGCCTGCAAATTTGGCTGGTAGTTCCCAGGGTCATCTGCCACCCCGAGGCGGCGCAACATAAATTTACTCATCTTGTGGACATTTTGTCAGCAGGCAGCATTGAAGGCTAGTGCACAGCGCCAATGCGTCACAATTATTTACACAACGTGACAGCTAACCACACCCCTTTGTGGTCGACGGACCGTCCTCCCACGACAACGTGCGACAATATGCCCATCCCGGCGCTTCAGTTGCCCGTGATGCCAGCAACTTGCTGGGGAACCCAACGACACATTGCGTTCCAACTTTTTGAATCCATCTGCCTTTGACTGACTGCTTGCGATGCAAGTGGAACGGCCGGTATCCCCCAGCGCCCTGGAAGGGCGCAACACTCATGAACTTTGAAGAATTGAATCTGGCTGCGGCCATTCTGAAGGCTGTGCGCGAAGAAGGCTACGAGACCCCGACCGCCATTCAAGCCCAGGCCATCCCACTGGTCCTGGCCGGCCACGATCTGTTGGGCGGTGCCCAAACCGGCACCGGCAAGACCGCCGCATTCACCTTGCCCATGCTGCATCGCCTGACGATGAGCCGTAGCGCGCAAAACAAATTTGGTGGTACGGGCATCCGTGCCCTGGTGCTGACCCCGACGCGTGAACTCGCCGCACAGGTCGAAGAATCCATCCGCACCTATGGCAAGTACCTGCAACTCACCAGCACCGTGATCTTTGGCGGCGTGGGCATGAATCCCCAAATCAGCAAACTGAAAAAGGGCGTGGACATTCTGGTGGCCACACCGGGACGCCTGCTGGATCTGCAGCAACAAGGCATGCTGGATCTGGGACAAGTTCAAATGTTGGTGCTGGATGAAGCCGATCGCATGCTCGACATGGGCTTTATCCATGATGTCAAAAAAGTGCTGGCCCTGGTGCCCAAAGAAAAGCAAAGCCTGTTGTTTTCGGCCACGTTCAGCGACGAAATTCGCGACCTGGCCAACAATCTGCTGAAGAACCCGCAAAGCGTGCAAGTCACACCGCGCAACACCACGGTGCAGCGCATTACCCAGGTTATCCACCCGGTTGGTCGCGGCAAGAAGAAGGCCCTGCTGGCGCACATCATCAACGAGAACAACTGGAGCCAGGTGCTGGTCTTCACCCGCACCAAGTTCGGCGCCAACAATGTGGCCGAGTTCCTCGAAAAGAATGGCATCAGTGCGATGGCCCTGCACGGCAACAAGAGCCAAGCCGCCCGCACACAAGCACTGGCCGGTTTCAAAAGTGGCGATGTGCGCGCCCTGGTCGCGACAGACATCGCCGCGCGCGGCATTGACATCGACGATCTGCCCCACGTCGTGAATTACGAAATCCCCAACGTCAGCGAAGACTATGTGCACCGCATCGGCCGCACGGGCCGCGCTGGCGCTGACGGTGCCGCGATCAACCTGGTTTGCCTGGATGAAGAAGGCTTCATGCAGGACATCGAGCGCTTCACCAAACAGAACATCGAAGTCAAGATCATTGACGGCTTTGGACCGGAGCCCGGTGAAAAAGGCGAACCCATTGCCATGGGCCGCCAGACCATTTGGGGCGGCGCTGGTAAGCCTCCTAGCCGGGACGTGATGCAGGCTGCCGCCAAGGCCGCCCGCACCGAGATGCTGACACGCGTACGTGAAAACAAGGCTGGCTCGGGTGGCCGAGGCGGCAACGGCGGTGGCGGAGCCAACGCCGGCAATGGCGGCGGTGGACGCGGCGGCCAGGGTTCAGGCCGTGGCCGTGGCGCGGGTGGCCCAGGTGCCGGTGCCCCACGCAATGATCGCAACGATCGCAATGGTGAGTTCCAGCCCCCACGGCCTCAAGCTGCACGCCCGCCACAGGGCCAGGGACGTGGTCGTGGCATGGGCGGTGGCATGCCGCAACAGCCTGCTGGTTATGCCAACGAGCCCCGTGAACCCCGCCCTCCGGCAGGTCAGCCAGACCCGCTGCGCACCGGCGTGGACATGATGGCCGAGCGCGGTGGTCGCCGTAACTACGGTGGTGGCAACCGAAATGGCGGCGGCGGCGGCGGCGGTGGTGGTTACGGCGGTGGTGGCGGCGGTGGCGCTCGCACGGGTGGCTATGGCGGTGGACCGAGCAACGGACCCCGCGGTCCGCGCGGCCCTGGCGGCGGTTCCAACCGATAAAAATCGGCGCCGCACGGCGCTAACTCGGTCAAAATCGCTCTCAATGTCTGGCGTGCATCACGTCCAGAGCAAAGGGAGCGATTGCGTTGAACTACCTATCTCTGTTGTTGGCAGGTTTGGCTGCCGTAGCGGTATTTTTTCTGTTGAGGAAAAAACGCGACCCGGCGGCGCCCATTCCTCCTGTTGAGCGAAAAGCTTCGCCTGCGCCTCTGACCGCGCCTGCATCGGTGCCAATCGAGGCGCCCGCCAAGCCGAATCTGCGTCCAATCGTGCGGCCGGCAGGCCCGCAATTCAACGCCCGTTTGAAGAATTTTTCTCCCACGCGCAGTGTGGATTTACCGAGCGAAGACGCCGAAGCCATCATGGCCATGCTCAGTCGCATCCCACGGCCGCCCCACGCGCTGCACAAACTGGTATCTCCCGAATTTTTGGCCGAAGCCAACACCGCGCAATTAAGCGAAATGGTGAT
>CAIQEX010000528.1 GCA_903870955.1 uncultured beta proteobacterium | reverse complement strand
TTTTGGACAGGCGAATGACAGGCTGGCTGCGCATCATAGGTTTGTTTTTAATCCACGGAGAGCACTATGCGTCGCGATAAATTTTTTAAATCCATGGCCGTTTTGGCCGCTACGGCCGGCCTGCCCTTGAGCGCCCGCGCAGCAGCCAATCTGAAGATGATGATTCCGGCCAACCCCGGCGGCGGCTGGGATGGCCTGGGGCGTGAATTCGGCAAGGCTCTGCTGGCCTCCAAGTTGGTGGAAACCGTGCAATACGAAAACAAGGGCGGCGCGGCCGGCGTCATCGGCCTGGCCCAGTTCATCAACTCGGCCAAAGGCGACCCGAATGCTCTGCTGGTCACCGGCGCGGTGATGGTGGGCGGCATCATTACCGGCAAGCCTGCCGTGTCCATGAGCCAGGTGACACCGATTGCCCGCCTGACGGCCGAATACAACGTGTTTGTGGTGCCTGCCGACTCCCCTCTGAAGACCATGAAAGACGTGGTGACACAAATGCAGAAGGACCCCGGCAGCGTCAAATGGGGCGGTGGTTCACGCGGTTCCACCGAGCATATTTGTGCCTCCATGCTGGCCACCAAGGTCGGCGTGGACCCGAAGAAGGTGAACTACGTGGCCTTTCGAGGCGGCGGAGAGGCCACGGCCGCCATCCTGGGTGGCAATGTGACCGTGGGTGGCAGCGGCTACAGCGAGTTTGCCGAGTACATCAAGGCCGGCAAAATGCGCCCCATCGCTGTCACCTCCGAGAAGCGCCTGGCCGGCATCAATGTCCCGACCATGAAGGAACAGGGCTATGACGTGGTGCTGGGCAACTGGCGTGGCGTATATGGCGGCCCGGGCATCAGCGCCGCTCAGCGTGATGCACTGACCGATCTGGTGGTCAAAGCCACGCAGACCGATTCCTGGAAAGAGTCCGTGAGCAAGAACGCCTGGACACCGGTGCTGCTGACGGGCAAGGCTTTTGACGACTATGTGGACAACGAGTTCGCCAGCCTGCGCGGCATCATGCATTTGTCAGGCATGGTGTGATGGCCACCGGCGAGGCCAGGCTGCGCCAAGCCTGGATGGCAGTTGGCGTGCTGGTGCTGGCGCTGGTGATGGCGGTGGGTGCCTATGACATTTCGTCAGAGGCGGGCTATGCCGGTATTGGCCCCAACTTTCTGCCATGGCTGGTGAGCGCCGTGCTGGCCTGTTGCGGCATAAGCATGCTATGGGAGGTGCGCCAAGGCGGCTTTCGCGGCATGCTGCCACCCAGTTCCGATGCACCCATGTACCTGCCCGGTTTTGCCTGGGTGTCTGCAGGCATGCTGCTCAATGCCACGCTGCTGACCAGCATCGGATTCATTTTGAGCTGCACCCTGTGCTACGTTTTTGCCGTGCGGGGGCTGCGCAATGCCGGCGCTGCCCCTGAGCGCAGTCTGCGCCGCTGGCTGGTGGACGCGCTCACCGGTGCTGCAATTGCTGCGCCGGTGTACTGGATGTTCACCAAACTGTTGGCCATCAACCTGCCAGGCCTGACCACCACCGGTTGGCTCTAAATAATACAAAAAGAAAGCAGACGCCATGGACTTGTGGAACCAACTCATGGGTGGCTTTGCCACTGCGGGTACACCGATCAACCTGCTGTGGGCCTTTATCGGTTGCGCCCTGGGCACCGCCGTGGGCGTGCTGCCCGGCATTGGCCCGGCGGTAGCGGTGGCCATGCTGCTACCCATCACCAGCCAGGTGGACATGACGGCATCGATGATCTTTTTTGCCGGCATTTACTACGGCGCCATGTACGGCGGCTCCACCACCTCGATTCTGCTCAACACACCGGGTGAAACCGGCAGCATGGTGACGGCCATGGAGGGCAACAAGATGGCCAAGAATGGCCGGGCCGGTGCGGCCCTGGCCACAGCCGCTATCGGCTCTTTTGTGGCGGGCACGATTGCCACCGTACTGGTCACCCTGTTTGCACCGGTTATGGCCAACTTTGCCGTGCGGCTCGGGCCACCTGAATATTTCTGCCTGATGCTGCTGGCCTTCACAACGGTGAGTTCGGTGCTTGGCCAAAGCACCTTGCGTGGACTTACCGCTTTGTTCATGGGACTGGCTGTCGGCCTGATTGGCATGGACCAGATCACCGGCCAGGTGCGCTACACCGGTGGTGTGACAGAACTGATGGACGGCATTGAAATTGTGTTGGTGGCCGTGGGCCTGTTCGCAGTAGCCGAGGCCTTGCATGCCGTGTTGTTTGAAGGCAAAACAGCGGAGACCCAAAACCCGATGAGCCAGGTCCACATGAGTGGCCCAGAATGGCGCCGCTCCTGGCCGGCCTGGCTACGCGGCACCTTGCTGGGTTTTCCCTTTGGCACCATTCCGGCCGGTGGCACCGAGATACCCACCTACCTCAGCTATGGGCTGGAACGCAAACTATCACGCCATCAGGAGGAATTCGGAACCATCGGTGCCATCGAAGGTGTGGCCGGGCCTGAGGCGGCCAACAATGCCGCCGTCACCGGAACGCTGGTACCGCTGCTGACGCTGGGCATTCCCACGTCGACCACGGCGGCCATTCTGTTGGGTGCGTTCCAGAACTACGGCATCCAACCCGGCCCGCAACTGTTTGAAACATCCAGCACCCTGGTGTGGGCTCTGATTGCTTCACTCTACATCGGCAATGTCATGCTGCTGATCCTGAACTTGCCGCTGGTGGGCCTGTGGGTCAAGCTGCTCAAGATTCCCAAGCCACAGTTGTACGCAGGCATCTTGATCTTCGCAACCGTGGGTGTGTATGGCATGCGCCAGAGCAGTTTTGATCTGCTGCTGCTGTACGGGATCGGCGTGCTGGGGGTGGTGCTGCGGCGCTTCGATATTCCTACCGCGCCGGTCATCGTCGGCATGATTCTGGGACCACTGGCCGAAGCCCAATTGCGCAATGCGCTGTCGATTGGCGAAGGGCGATGGAGCATCTTCTTCGATCGCCCCATGTCCCTTGCCTTACTGGCCGTGGTGCTAACCGTTCTGCTGCTGCCCAAGGTGCTGGCCCTCTGGGCACACAAACGCGCGCAATGAGCGCATTCCCCCGAACAGAAGGCCGCTATTCGTAGCGGAACTCTTTGTGGCAGGCCTTGCAGCTATTGGTGACGCCATCGACCGCGCTTTGCACCTGCTCCAGCTTGCCGCCTTGGGCTGCGACTAGCAGTTCATGTACGCTGAGTTGGTATTTCTCCTGGGCCTGCTTGAAGGCTGCAGGTTGCTCCCATACCGCCGGCTTGGCATGCGTGGGCGGATAGTTGCCATCAGCAGGAAAGTAAACCCACGGTTTGGTCGAGAGTTTTTCCAGATCTTGCACCAGAGCCAAAAATTCATCCTGTTTGAACTCCTTGCGCCCACTGGCAACTAGTCCTATGGGCTCCATGGCACGGGTGTATTGTTTGAAAAGCGCGCGCCGCTTGGTCAACACCTGGTCCGGGTGCGTGTCCTTAATAGATTCAAAGCACGCGGTCAGGCCGAGGCACAGCAGCAAGCTGACCAAGCCAGCGACCGCAGGCAGTCGACCGGCGCGGAGGTAGTATTCCTTTAGCTCCATGACTCAGGGAGTGGCGGCGCGCGGTGGGCTGGTTGCTTCTGCACCAACAGCGCAGGCCAGGTCCTTAAAATCCGGACCTGAGATGCGCAAAGTCGTGGCGTCTTGAATAAGTATCTCGGCTGGCGGTGCAAAACCTAACATGGCGCGGTCGTTGGCAAAACCCTGCCAGTCAAAGCGGTTCTGATTCACCGTGCCGTCAAGTGCACCATTGATCGACTTGATCTTCACGCGATCAGTACCTTGCGCAATCATCATCGTGAAGTTGCCAAAAGCTGCGGTGCAGTCATAGCGCGTCAGCTTGGCGGGGGGTGGAAGCAGACTGCCATTCTGCAGTGCACCAATGCCGATGCTGCCCACCAAATACAGGACTGCAGTGCCAATCACCGTAAATATCACATACGGAATGAATTCCACGCGCAACACAAAGCGCGCAATACTGCCGATATCAAGTTTGCTCATGGGTCAATTATGGGTGGATATTGTCAAGAGATGATGTAGGCACCAGAGCCAGTCGACAGCAGTTTGCCGTCTGCGCCCAGAAACTCCATGCGCGTGGAGGCCACGCGCGACCCGAGTCGCAGCACTTCCGCACGCAACTCAAAATATTCGCCAATACCGGGGCGGAGATAGTCAATGCGTAAATCAATGGTGCCTAACTTGGCAAAGCGGTGCAAACGGGCTTCGACAGGCTCATCCATATGCCGCGCACCAATGGCTGCCAACACGGCGATGCCGCCCATGGCATCCAACCCGGCGCTGATGACACCGCCGTGGATTCTGTTGTAGCTGGGATGTCCGACTAACTCTGGACGCATGTTGATGCGGCCCGTCACTCCGCGTGGCGAAACCGAAGTGATCTTAAGCCCCAGGGTCTGGTTAAAGACAATGCTCTCTTCAAATATGCGCGTAATACCGGAGACGAATTCCGGCTCGAAATCAACAACTTCAGTTTTTGCCATGCACTATTGTCGCTGACGGTTCGGTGTGTCCTGACCGGTAGCGAAATGTATTTGCTGCCTATTCGAACTGGCGAATAGACCGCTGAAGGAGGTGCAATTCGCCGCGAAAATTACTTGTCTTTCATCTTGCCGCGTGGTGCCACATACGTGGTCACCGTGGGGCGAACCGGCTCATTGGTACCGGAGGACGCGGGCTTGGGAGGCGAGCTATCCTTCTTGGGCTTCTTGGCTTCCTTATTGGTTTTTTGTTGACCTTTGGCCATGGTGCTATTCCTCGCAGTGGTAAAAAATGGATGTCGACGCAGATTCAAAAATGCATCTGCAGTCTAATACCCGAAGTATGACAGCGCCCATCATCATTCACGAATCAGAAGTGACCGTCACCGCCATTCGGGCGCAGGGTGCGGGTGGGCAAAACGTCAATAAAGTCTCGAGTGCGATCCATTTGCGCTTTGACATTCATGCGTCGAGCCTGCCTGACGACGTAAAAGAACGACTGCTGTGCCTGCACGACAGCCGCATCACCCAAGACGGTGTGCTGATCATCAAGGCCCAAATGCACCGCACCCAGGACATGAACCGACTGGATGCGTATGCGCGCCTGCACGAGTTGGTCAACAGCGTGGCCAAGCCGCCCCGCGTCAGACGTGCCACCAAACCAACGTTTGCCTCGAAAGTCAGAAGACTGGAGGGCAAAAGTCAGCGGTCAGGAATCAAAGCGAACCGCGGCAAACCCGGTTTGCACGACTGAACGCCAAACCAACCCCAACGCCCTATAGCCTCAAAGCGACACAAGGCATTCGTCTCTTAGATTGATTGCCAACCAACCAAACCCCAACGCGGCGGCGGGGCTGAGGCCAAGGCCCGATTTGCGGTACCCCGCCATGAGGGCATTGACCTCAGCCCCTCTGCCGAGCCACCATGCAGGTAAGGAACCTAAAGCAAATTCCCCACATTCAGCAAAGCCAACACTCCCATCACCGCAAACATGGCTGCAGCAATCCCATGCACCAGCTTCAAGGGAATCTTGGCGGCAAAGCGGTCGCCCACAAAAACCGCCGGAATGTCGGCAATCAACATGCCCAGCGTGGTTCCCACCACCACCCAGACCGGATCACTGAACTTGGCCGCCAAAGCTACAGTGGCGATCTGCGTCTTGTCGCCCATCTCGGCCAGAAAGAAGGTCACCAGCGTGGCACCAAACACGCCAAACTGCTTGGCGATCTGGGTTTCTTCTTCCTCAATCTTGTCGGGAATTAGCGTCCATGCCGCCATGCCCAGGAAAGACAGACCCAGCACCCAGCGCATGACGTCGGGAGTGACCATGGAGGTAATCCAGGCACCCAGCGCACCAGCCAGGCCGTGATTCACCACGGTGGCACAGAAAATCCCGCCAATGATGGGCAAGGGCTTCTTGAAACGTGCGGCAAGAATGAAAGCGAGCAACTGGGTTTTGTCACCAATCTCGGCCAGGGCGACGACGCCAGTAGAAAACAGTAAGGCTTCCATCAGAGTTTGGAGAAATCAGGTTTACGCTTTTCCATAAAGGCGCCAAAGGCTTCACGCGCAGCGGGCTCACCCATCATGCGGCCGAAGCTTTGCGCTTCCTCGTCGATCACCTCCAGCACTTTCTGCAGCTGCCCCTTCTTCATCAGGCGCTTGGTCTCGAGCAGTGAACTCAAGGGCTTAGCGGCCAGTTTGCGGGCTTGCGCCTGGGCCAAACCATTGGCCTCGGTGGGTGGCACGATGCGGTTGACCAGTCCTACCTCCAGTGCGGCTTCCGCCATAAAGGGTTCGCCCAACAACAAGGCCTCAGCGGCGCGGTGATAACCCATCAACTGGGCGGCCAGGATGCTGGACGCCCCCTCAGCGCAGACGCCCAGATTCACGAAAGGCATTACGAAAGCGGCGTTGTCGCCGGCATAAACCAAATCGCAGTGAAACAGCATCGTGGTGCCTATGCCCACCGCCGGTCCGCAGACCGCGGCTATCAAAGGCTTGGGAAACGTGGCCAGGCCGCGCAGAAAGCGCAGCACAGGCGCGCCCAGGCCGGGATTCGGACTGCTCAGAAAATCAGCAATGTCATTGCCGGCGCTGAACACCGCGACATGTCCCTGTACCACCACCACCCGCACATTCGCGTCCGCGCTGGCCTGATCCAGGGCATCGGCGCAGGCGCTGTACATGGCGGTGGTAAATGAATTTTTTTTCTCCACCCGATTGATGGTGACGGTCATCACGCCATCGGAGTTGTCGATCAATATGTCTTGCATGGTGCTGTTTCTAAAATAAGGCTGAATTGGATCACTGTTTGTAATAGACGATCTGGTGGGTGGTCACCAGCAGGACACCATGACGGTCCCAGAGCTGGCTGGTCTGATCAAAAAATCCGTTGCGAAAGGCTTGTGCCCGGGCTTGTCCAAGCAGGTAATCGTCACCCGTGCGTTGCAATTGTGCGCTACCCGCGTGGAAGTACACCGTCATGGATACCGTACCGATCGGCACCAGCGTGGCGCGACGAATAAACAAGCGCGGAAAGAAGACATCGGAAATGCAAGCCAACGAGGCAAAGTCTAACGGGCGGGGTGGAAGGTCACGCACCCAGATTTGAGAAAGACTGGTATCGCCGCTGCCGTCCCACACCCCGGGTAAATGGCCCGTCACGGGTCGGTATTCAAAGGCCTTGATGAAGGGCAACATTGCGGGCAAATCGGGTGGCGGACAATCTTCCGGCTGTGGACAAACCGGCATGGGCTCCTCGTCCACGCCCCAAGTCTCGCGCCGCACCGCCGTCACGGCAGTGCCCGTCATCACCGAGGCGTCTGCTTGCCGAAGTTCAATCAACCAATGTTGGGTGCTGCGGTTGGTTCGCGCCGGGCGCGCATGAACTTCAAAAGTGCCATCGGTTATGGCCGCGCAGTAGTTCACCGTGAGCGATATGGGCTCGCCCAAAAGCTGCGGATGCAGCAAGACCGCCTGCAAAGCCTGCGCCGCTGTGATACCCCCAAAAGGCCCCACCATATTTGCGTAAGCCGGATGGGTTTGTGCCTGCCAGACGCCGTCTGACAGGGGTGTGAGGTTTGTGGCCTGATCAAAAGGGTGCGCTTCCATGGCCGCAAGTTTAGGCGAGGGAAGGTTTTGCCGCCGGGCCGCCCCAAGGCAAAATGCGCCCCCCTCGGGGGGCAGCGCAGCACACGCAGTGGCAAGCGTGGGGGTCAGGTTTTGCCGCCGGGCCGCCCCAAGGCAAAATGCGGCCCCCTCGGGGGGCAGGAAGCCACACGCAGTGGGCGACCGTGGGGGCCAACATTTACACGCGTTCGAAAATACCTGCAGCACCCTGCCCCATGCCCACGCACATAGTGACCATGCTGTAGCGCAATTTATTGCGATGCAAGGCGTGGATGGCGGTGGCCGCGCGCATGGCGCCGGTGGCACCCAAAGGGTGGCCGAGGGCAATGGCACCGCCCATGGGATTGACCTTGTCGGCATTCAGACCCAGGGTGTTGATGACTGCCAGCGACTGCGCGGCAAAAGCTTCGTTGAGCTCGAACCAGTCGATGTCGTCTTGCTTCAAACCCGCATAGCGCAAAGCCGCAGGAATCGCCTCGATCGGGCCAATACCCATGATGTGCGGTGGCACCCCTTTGCTGGCAAAAGAGACAAAGCGCGCCAGGGGGGTCAGGCCATATTGCTTGATCGCCTTCTCGCTGGCCAGGATCAGCGCACCAGCGCCATCCGATGTTTGTGAGCTATTGCCCGCCGTAACCGAGCCACGCGCGGCAAACACGGTCTTGAGTTTGGCTAAACCCTCGAGTGTGGTGTCGGCACGGGCACCCTCGTCGATGGTTACGGTACGGCGCTTTTCAATGATGTCGCCGGTTTCGAGATTGGCACTGCGATCCACCACCTCGACCGGTGTGATCTCGGCGGCAAAGTCACCGCGCGCTTGGGCCGCCAGCGCCTTGGCGTGCGAGACCACGGCAAAGGCGTCCTGCGCATCGCGCGTGACCTTCCACTGGTTGGCCACCTTCTCCGCGGTCAGGCCCATGCCATAGGCGATGCCGACGTTTTCATCGTTGGCAAACATCAGAGGCGAAAAGGATGGCGCGTTGCCGGTCATGGGAACCATGCTCATACTCTCGACACCAGCGGCCATCATGACATCGGCCTCACCCACGCGGATGCGGTCTGCCGCCATCTGGATAGCCGACAAACCGGAGGCGCAAAAGCGGTTGACCGTAATGCCACCGACGCTGGTCGGCAGACCAGCCA
>CAIQEX010000527.1 GCA_903870955.1 uncultured beta proteobacterium | reverse complement strand
GTAGTAGGCCTCCTTCAACGGAATCGAGAAATCAAAGGGGCGTACCAACTGACCAGATGCCAACAAATCGTTGGCAATGGTTTCGTGTGCCAGTGCCACGCCCAGACCGCGCTGTGCCCAGTCCAGGCTTAGCGCCCACGTGCTGGCGCGGTGAACTGCAGGCACCGCAATGGTGCCGCCATCGGGATGTGCCTTGAGCCACGCGCCCCAACTCTGGGCGGTGCCAGGCAAGTCGAACAGTCGCTGCTTCAGCAAGTCGTCCACCGACTTGATCTGCTTTGCCACCTTCGGGGTGCACACTGGAAATATGCTGTCACGCGTGAGGCGTTTGCCGCTGATGCCTTCACGCTTGCCCAGGCCAAACACGATCTGCATCGAGGCGGGATTGTTGGGCCGCTCCTCATGCCACACCGACGTTGCCAGATTGAGCTGTACTCCGGGGTTCTCGTCCATGAACTGCCCCAGACGCGGGGTGAGCCAAAACAGTGCGAAGGACAGATTCACCTGCAGTTCCAGCACATCCGGATGATTGCGACTTTGCAAAACAGTGGTGCCCTCCTCCAGCATGGCAAAGGCGGCTTGCACGGTGGGCAGATAGCCACGCCCTTCATCGGTCAGTTCCAATCCACGGGCGCGTCGCAGGAACAGCGTGCGGCCCATCGCGCTTTCCAGGCTCTTGATCTGCTGACTGACCGCAGACTGCGTCATGCTCAACTCTTCAGCTGCCGAGGTGAAGCTCAGCGCCCGCGCTGAGGCTTCAAATGCGCGCAGCCAGTTCAGGGGTGGAAGACGTGCCATGCTTTACCTACAAGTTAGCCATAAGTTAGCCATTAGAAAAACTAATCTTATATCGGAAGTTTTATCGTTTGAAAAATTGATGAAATTCCAGCAGACTGGTAGCTGTTATATCTGGTGCAAATACCGCAGGCCAAAACCTCACTATGCCGAAAATTCTTGTCCACGCCGAAGATGGCAGAACCCGTGTGCTGCTTAAAAAAGAAAGCCACGAAACCGAATTACCCGCGCTCTGGCTGCGCGCCCGCAGCCCCGACCCCTCACAGCGCGACACGGTCACCGGGCAGCGCCTGATGAACCCGCATCTGCTGCCGGATGATTTGCATTTGCTGGATGCACGTTTCGAAAACGAGTTGCTGCACCTGTCGTTCAGCGATGGATTTTCCGGGCACTTTGATCCGCATGACTTGGTGCAGGGCACAGTGCTCACCACCGGCTGCCCCGCGCCGCGTCCCTGGCTCGCAGATATGCAACCCCGGCCGGTGTACCGCTGGCCCGACCTGGCAAACGACGCCGTGTTGTACCGTGCACTGAAGGACTTTATAGAACGCGGTTTTTTGCTGGTGCATGAAACACCTACCCAGCCCGACTCCATCCTGCACGTGGCACAGCGTTTTGGCCATGTGCGCACGACCAATTTCGGCAGCTTCTTTGAGGTCTACTCCCGCCCCGACTCGAATGATCTGGCCTACCGGCCAGTGGCGCTGGGACCGCATACCGACAACCCGTACCGCACACCGGTGCCCGGCATTCAAATCCTGCAGTGCCTGCAAAACGAAACCTCGGGTGGACTCTCCACCTTGGTGGACAGCCTGGCCGTGGCCGAGCAGGTGCGCCGTGAAGACCCGCTGGGCTTTGAGTTGCTCAGCCACGTGCCGGTGCGTTTTGAATACCGCGACGCAACCACCCAACTCGTTTCAGTCAAACCGATGATCGAACTCGACGGACAGGGCCAGATGACGGGTGTGCACTACAGCCCGCGCCTGGACGACATCCCCCTGATGTCGCAGGAAGACACGCGCCGCTACCACATCGCACGCAAGCGCCTGGGCTTGCTGTTTGAAGACCCGAAATACGAACTGCGCATTCGCCTGAACGCGGGTGAGATGATGATGTTTGACAACAACCGCGTCCTGCATGGCCGCACGGCGTTTGACCCTACCGAAGGCCACCGGCAGTTGCAGGGTTGCTATGTGGACCGCGACGGCCCTCGCAGCGCCTTCCGCGTGCTGCAACGCAAATACGGCTGAACTAATTTCTTACCGGATCGAATAAATGGCAACTGTTGCATTCACCCAAATGAAAGACGGCACGCAGGACGAATACCTGTTCCTGCAAAAGCTCGAGCATGACTACATTCGCGCGCTGCCCGATCGCCTGTTAACCGCTCTTGAACGGCTGTGCGACTCGCTGCAGGGGTACAAAATTTCACG
>CAIQEX010000526.1 GCA_903870955.1 uncultured beta proteobacterium | reverse complement strand
CTCTCATTCGTTTGCAATGCTACGACGGCATGGAGCAGCGCGAGGCCTTGTACGAATGGAACCATGCAGCCCAGTTACTGCACATGCGCGCTGCAGCTTCTCAATCGGGTTCTAGTGCCACACCTCAAGACATTGAGCGCGAGGTGTACCAAAAACGTTTCTTGGTCAAACGACCTTTGCTTGAGGCATTGCAAACACCAGCACCAGGCGCACTGCTGTTAATCGATGAAGTTGACCGAGCCGATGAACCCTTCGAAGCTTTTTTGCTGGAGTATTTGGGCGAATACCAAGTGACTATTCCCGAGCTTGGCACCATCCAAGCTGAGGTGGCGCCTGTCACCATTCTTACCAGCAATCGCACCCGCGATTTAAACGATGCTGTGAAGCGCAGATGCCTGTACCAATGGATGGACTACCCCGATCGCGAGCGCGAATTGGCGGTGGTCAGGTCGCAAGTGCCACAGGCTAGCGCTCAGCTCACCGAGCAGGTGGCCGAGTTTGTGGGTCGGCTTAGAAGTCAGCCCTTTTCCAGTGCTTTTCAACGTGCGCCCGGTATTGCAGAAAGCGTGGAATGGGCCAAAGCCTTGGTCGCCTTGGACACCCTCACGCTCGACCCCGAAGTGGTGCAAGACACCGTCGGCATTTTGTTCAAGCAGCGCGAAGACATTGCGGCCATCACGCCCTTGCTCCATGATTTGCTGGCGCCAGCGCCAATCACCAGTCTTTAATTCAAAGGCAAGTCGAACATGCTTTTGGGCGATGCACGCAGCGGCAAACTCAGTGACAACATCACGGGTTTTGCGCGCGCACTGAGGAGAGCGGGCTTGCCCATCGATGCATCGCGCATCAGCTTGGCCATTGAAGCCACAGGGCTTGTGGGCATCGAAAAAAAAGACGACTTATCAGCTGCATTGAAAGCTTGTTTGGTTAGCAGGCAAGAAGACTTGGTGGTCTTTGATCAAATGTTTTCAGCCCTTTTCAAAGACCCAGAACTGACTCGGCAACTGTTGTCTCAGCTTTTGCCCCAAGCGCCCAAGGCCACATCCGCATCTGCGAGCACCACGTTCGGGCCAAGGTAGTCCATCGCATCCAGCGCGCCACCAGGAAACACATACACGTCTGGCAAAAAGCGGGCCTGCTTGTGGCGTCGGCCCACCAGCACTTCCGGGGCACCGTGAACGTTGCGGAAAATCAGCAGGCTGGCAGCATCGCGGGGTCTTGCCAAGTTACGGGATGCTTTCACTGCAGGGAGTTTGCAGAGGGTTTGCGTGCGCGCAAATGGGTCGGGCAATGCTCCCCTGTCTCCAGCACCACACACATCGCCTCATAGGCACGGATGTTCTTGGCCACATAGGCCTCACCCACAGCCGCCACAGCGGCCGCATGCAGTGTTCCGCGCAGCTTCTCCAGTTCAATTTTTGCCTGCTCGCGGTACCAGGCGTTGCGGCTGGTGGTTTGCGCATCCACAAAGCCGACCTGGGCCATGGCTTCAAGATAGCGTTGGCTGGAGGCCATACCAAAGCTCAAGCCCTCGGCGTCCAGATAGGCGCGCATCGCATCAGAAGGCGGGCCATCATGGCCGATCAGCCAGTCAGATGCGGCAAACACACCACCGGGACGCAAAACCCGAAACACCTCGGCAAACAGAGCGTCTTTGTCATTCACATGGATCATCGCGTCCTTGGAAAACACAAGATCAAAACTGGCATCGGCAAATGGCAAGCGTCCTGGCGGTGCCTGTACAAACGCGACGCAATGTTCCATGTGCTCAGCCTGCACGCGCTTGCGGGCTGCCTGGATGACCGGTTCTTCCACATCAAAGCCGGTGATATGCGCCAGGCGCAGCGTACGCGCCACATGCAAGGTGTAGCCGCCGGTGCCGCAGCCGATATCCAGTGCGGTCTTGCCTTCCATCTGCAATCCGGCAAGCACCCGGTCCACCTCATCGGGACCGCCGGGTGAGAGGTGTCCCGGCCCCCAAATTACTTCGAGAAAGCGGATCGCGGCATCATCGTATTCAGGGTCCATGCAACACTCCTTTTTGTTCCATGTAAATTCAGCCGGACTACTTTGGAAAAATTTTACAAACAAGCGTGAAAATTTGTCCGTGGCAGTTTTAACTACCCGCGTTGGACCACTCAATCCAATTCAAACAGGACAAATAGGCCGCATCCATGCCACCTATTTATGAAGTTTCCACTATTCCAGAGTGGCCACGACTTCGGAATTTTTCGTGTCCTTTGCAATGGCCAGGGCGGTGAGCCCCCGGTTGTCCTTTTTATTTTTGTCGGCACCATGATCGAGCAGGTAACGCACCATCTGCGCTTGCCCTGAGCCGGCAGCCCACATCAACAAAGTAAGGTCGTTGTCGAGCACCACGTTGGCCGAAACACCGGCTGCAAACAAAGCTGCCATACAGGGAATGCAGCCATTGGCGGCGACATAGGTTGCTGCGGTCTTTTTCACACGATCCACCGCATTGACGTTGGCCCCCGCAGCCAGCAATTTCTTGATGATTTCCGCATTGGCTGCGAAGCAGGCACCCATCAAGGGAGTCACTTCAGAAATGTTAGCGATATTGGGGTCTGCGCCCGCGCCCAACAGCACTTCGACGAGGGGCAGATTGCCTTTGGTCGCTGCCATATTCAGCGGAGAGTTGCCCAGGCGATCACGTGAATTGACCGCCGCTCCTTGCGCGAGTAGCTGTGTCACACGGGCGACATTTCCAGCCTTTGCGGCCAGCACATATTGGCCGTTGGCGTTGATCTGGTCTGCACCCAATTGCGCCTTGGCGGAAATGCTGCACAGCAGCAACGCCATCGTTATGAATAGCGAAAATAGAACCTTCATTTTGCGTCCCCGAAACATAAAAACGCCAAGCCTAACGCATGTCGCAACACGAGTTGAAGAACTTTCATCGATTGAAAACCCGCAACGAATCAGCACCTCGGGTAAACCCCATTCAGGCAAAAGTGCTACAGGAATACAAAAGCACCTTGCCTGCGGCAATGCAACTACGATCGCCTGCGGCAAACCTTAGTAATCACATAAATGGAGACGCAACGATGAATATACATTGCAGAAAAATAATAGCGCTCGTCGCTATTGCGATGGGCGCACTTGCAGGGAGCGCATCAGCGCAGGAAATTCAGGGACAACAATCCACCGGCACGGGCGCGAACACCCTGGCCAAAGGCATCAACGTGACGCAGTCCGATCTGGACAAAGCCGGTACGCAGTCCGCCAACTGGCTGCACACCAACGGCAACTACGACCAGACCCGCTACTATCCCGGCAAGCAAATCAACACCGGCAACGTCAAGCATCTGCGTCCCAAGTTCACCTTCCAGACGGAAGTGCTGGAGTCTATGGAAACCGCACCGATCGTGGTCGACGGCGTGATGTATATGACCACCTCGTACAACCATGTGTACGCACTGGATGCGGTCACCGGCAAAGAGTTCTGGCATTACAAACACAAGATGGGTCCGATCACGACCTTCTGCTGCGGCCCCAACAACCGTGGTGTAGCGGTTGAAGGCGGCAAGTTATTTATGGGCACGCTGGATGCACGTCTGGTGGCGTTGGATGCCAAGAGCGGCAAGGTGCTGTGGAACATTGAAATTGCGGATCCTGAAAAGGGTTACAGCGAAACCATGGCGCCCACAGTGGTCGGCGGCAAGGTGCTGATTGGTACCAATGGTGGTGAATACGGCATTCGCGGATTTGTCAAAGCCTTTGATGCAAACGACGGCAAACTGCTCTGGACCTTCAACACCATTCCTGAAAAAGGACACGAAGGTGTATGGGCTGTCAACGACGCAACCGGTCGTGACATGCACCGTGACATTGGCGCAGAAAAAGCCCAACTGGCGCGCAACAGTTCCTTCTATCAAACCCTGGGTGGTGGTGTCTGGATGAACCCTGCGGTGGACCTGAAGACCAACACGATTTTCTTCGTGGTCGGGAACCCCTCACCTGACCTCTATGGTGCAGAGCGTCCCGGAGACAACCTCTACACAGACTCCATCGTTGCAGTGGACCTGAACAGCGGCGCCTACAAGTGGCACTTCCAGTACATCGCCCACGATGTCTGGGATCTGGATGCTGTCAGCCCCCCGATTCTGGTGGACGTCACCGACAAATCCGGCAAGACCATTCCGGGTGTGATCCATGGTGGCAAGACGGGTCATGTCTATGTGCACAACCGCGAAACCGGCGAACTGATTCGCTTCTCTGAAGCCATGATCCCGCAAGAAAACATGTGGGTCCTGCCGACCGCAAGCGGTGCCCGCATGTTGCCTGGTGCCAATGGCGGTGTTGAATGGTCGCCCATGGCAGTCAACCCGGATCTGCACCTGAGCTATGCCCTCAACCTGCATCAGCCCATGACCTACCATGTGGAGACAGCCAGCTATCCAGGCGGAAAGCTTTGGTTGGGTGGTGCCTTCAAGGTTATCGAAAACGAGAAGCAATGGGGCCGACTGTCTGCGGTGGACTACAACACCGGCAAGGTGGCCTGGAAGTTTGATACCGAGCAGCCTCTGATCGGTGGTGCCCTGGCCACGGCTGGTGGACTGGTGTTTTACGGTGAAGGCAATGGCCTGTTCCGCGCGCTGGATGCGAAGTCCGGAAAACTGTTGTGGGAACATAACTGCGGTGCCGGTGCCAATGCCATGCCGGTGTCCTACAGCGTAGGCAGCACCCAATATATCGCCATGGGTTGCGGCGGCAACAACCAGCTTGACTTCCGTCGTGGCAACTCGATGGTGGTCTACGCACTGAGCGAGTAACCTGGATTGCCCTCGCGAAAGCGAGGGCGTCAAGGTTCGTGATACAACATCGGCCACCTCTCTGGTGGCCGTTTTTTTGCATGATTTTGGATCCCTATGAAGACATTGACGCGCCTATTTGCAGTGATTGCAGGTTTAGTATTTTTGAACGCTACAGCACTAGCCCAGGATATTGAAGCAGGCAAAGAAAAGGCCCAGATTTGTGCCTCGTGCCACGGGGTCGATGGCAATGCGGTGTTGCCCATTTACCCCAACCTGGCGGGGCAGAGCTGGCGCTATTTATATATTCAACTAAAGGACTTCAAGGAAGGCCGTAGAAACAACAACACCATGTCGCCCCTGTCGCAAATGTTGAGTCGCGAAGACATGATCAACATTGCCAACTACTTTGCGGCGCAACCCGTCAAGGCCAATCCGTTCGTCCCTGATCCCGCCAAGATCACTTTGGGTAAAGCCAAAGCCGACGAGACGCTGTGTGCGATGTGCCACCTCGGCGAATTCAAGGGACAAAACGAAATTCCCCGTGTGGCGGGCCAGCAATACGACTACGTCATGGAGCAATTGCGCAATTTCAAATCACGCATGCGCAACAACGATGCGGGGAACATGACCAGTGTGGCCCAAACTCTGAGCGAAGCGGACATGGAAAACCTGGCGCATTACATCGTGAGCCTGCGTTAGCACACCCATTCATGTCTGCGCTTGGGATCCGGGGGCTTCCTTGATCAAGGCGTGTAAACGCGGGCTGGCGATTTCGTCGACCAGCAGGCGCGCCGCGCGCCCACTCGCCCCATCACCGAGTGCAGCCCGATGCATCAGCGCGCGAACCGTGAGCTCGCGCATACCACTGCGTGCCGCAATGGTTTGAAGGTCGTCGATCCAAAGCGTGGCCTCCGGCAACTTTTCCGAAATCGCCAATCCGCACAAGGCCTCCAACGCATAGGCCTTGGCCCACAGGTAGCCGTCTGGAAGGCGGCTGCTTCGGGCAATGGCATCCAGCAGAATCTCGATGGCAGTGCCGGTATCGCCACGCGAGATGGCAATGCAACCGCGTCCCCGACCGGCAATGCCTTCCCAGCAAGGGTCACCTAATTGGCAGCCCAATGCGAACGCATGTTCAAACCGCTCGGCGGCAGATTCCATATCGCCGCGTTGCATATCAACCTCGGCCCGCAATGACTGTGGCCAGGGCAGAAAGGCCGTCCACAGCTGCTTGGCCAAGGCCACCGATTGGTCCAGCACCAGCGCCGCATCGGCCAGGTCGCCATGCAGCATCAATGCCCTGCCCAGCAT
>CAIQEX010000525.1 GCA_903870955.1 uncultured beta proteobacterium | reverse complement strand
TCTGAAGATGGCGCCCGGGTTCTTGACCAGCACCGACTTGAATCACCCCAATACCGATAGAAAAAATGACGCCCAGTGAAAAAAACTGCCGGCTCAAGAAGTTTCATCGAAATTGAATAAAATCGATTTGCATTTTTATCAATTTTAAGACGCCAACAGGCGCCCCAGGGGTCTTTGGGAGTCTCCTCAATCCGTTCATTTGACAGGTGTAAATATGCGGGCAAAGAGTAGCTTTTGGGGATTCCTGAGCAAGTCGCCGGATTCCGAGAAAACCCAGCTTCAGCGAATCCGAGAGGAAATGTTGAGAGCTTTCACGACCCATTGTGAAGACGAAAGCAATTTGGAATTGGAAGGATCCCTCCGGTTCGCCAGGGACTTGGAAACCCTTTGGTATTTGCGCCCCGATCTGCTGCACGCCATTGCTTCTTCACGTGATCAAAACACAGCAAACCACATCCTTCGTGACATCACAACGCTGTTCAAAGGTCACCTGCCCGTAGCCAAGTCATCACAGTTCGGTCAACTTAAGTGAGAAGGGGCGCACGATGTTTGAATCACTCAAAACCGGTCTGTCGAAGTTTGCAAGCTATAACGAAAATAGCCCCTCAACGAATTTTGATTCCACTCTGCATGACAACCTGAATCGACTGGAACTGGCCCGGTTGGCGCTTTCAGATACGGTGCGAAGAAATGGAATCCCAAGAGATTGGTTGCAGGTCGAATTGCTGAACGTTGATCAACAGTCCAGATTCAATCAGACACACCTGCAACTGGTCATGTCGCGATGGAGTGAGCAGTTGCTGCACTACAGCGCAGCAGTGCAACAACAATTTCTCGCAAGTTTCGACTACTTTGAACCCGGAGTGGATCACTCCGCGTACGTCGTGTCCTGGCGCTTTGCAACAGACTGTGTTGTGCCATCCGCATTGATCCCGGACGGCACCCCATGGCACGTATCTGCCATGGGATGACCAGCGCAGGTCGGCGATTACAGGCGGCTGAGCAGATCGGCTTTCTTGCTGGCCGGTACATAACTATTCTGCTGGTTATTGCAGTAGCTCGGTGCGTACACCTGTGCGCAGGGCGCGGCTTGCGCTGTCCCGACGCACAGTTTCCAGATGACTTCTTAGCCGTTGATCTACCGTCATGCCAATCGCCGTTTGGTACGCCGCATCAACTATTTGTGGCGACGAATTTTCATCCAGATTGAGTAAGTAGCCCTTGGCCACCCACCAGGGCTGAAAGTTCCTGGTAACCGCAGGGTCCATCTGTTCGAGTTGGCGCAGGGCATGCTTGACGTCCCCGGCTTCGCCCATGGCAATTGCTCCCGCCACCAGTGATCCATACGTCGGAAAGTGGTCATTGATCTGTTGGTAGAGCTGGGCTATTCCCTTCCAGGGTGTGCTGCCCGTAAATAGCCGGTGGCAATGTGCGGACTGAACTGCGGCCTCCAACTGAAATGGGCCAGGGCGTTTGTGTTGTGCAGCCAGCCAAAGCCATTGGTCCGCACGCACGATGGCATCGCGATCCCAAAGATTCATATCCTGTTGAGACAAGGGGACAAATTGCCCAGCCGCGTTGATGCGGGCTGCTTTGCGGGCGCCGCAAAATGTCATCAACGCCAAAAGTCCCTGCGCCTCAGGCTCTGACGGAAGCAACTCACACACGATGCGGCACAGATAGTTTGCCTCGTCCTGCAGGTCGGTTATCCGGACTTCGGCACCATCAATGGCTTCCAGACTTAGTCCAAATGCACCGTAGATGCTTTCCAGCACATAGCCTAAACGTTGGGGCAGTTCGGAGAGTTCAGGCTCTTCAAATCGGATGCCTGCGTCGCGGATTTTTTGTTTGGCCCGCACCAATCGCTGTGCCAAAGCCGAGGGCGAGACCAAAAGGGCGGGTGCCATATCGGCCACTTGCAGGCCCAGCACCGTTTGCAGCATCAACGGAATGCGCACGCCCGCATCAATGGCCGGATGCGCACAAACGAACATCAGCTTAAGCCGTGCATCCGGGATGGCCGGTGCGTCCGGCTGGTGTTCTTCCTGTTCCAGCAACACGGTGACTGCCGGATCAAACCGCACTTGGTTGTGCCGTGCAACCTGCAACAGTTGGCGCTTGGCAACGGTTAGAAGCCAGGCGTCTGGAGAATCCGGGATTCCGTTCTCAGGCCAGATCTCCAGAGCCTTGACCAGGGCGTCGCCCAGCGCATCCTGCGCCGCCCCGATATCGCGCCATTGCCACGCGAGGTAGGACAGCAGCCGCCCATAGGATTCCCGCGCAGCGCGCTCAACCGCTTTGTAGGGAGTAGGCGGCTGGGACGGCACTTTACTGGGGCGCCGACATTACCAGAACCGGACGCACCTCGGTGCTTCCTGACGCGGCACTGGGACTGCGCGCGGCCCATTCCAGGGCGTCATCAAGGTTGGGCACTTCGATGATGAAGTAACCACCCAAATGTTCCTTGGTGTCGGCATAGGGGCCATCGTGGATTACGCGCTTGCCATCGCGGACTCTGACCTGGGTGCCGAGGTGGGGTTCTTGCAGGCCATTGCCGTGAACAATGATGCCGGCCTGCGCCAGGGCGCCAATGTAGGCATTCCAAGCGCCCCAATAGGCGGGTGCAGTTTCGGGGTTGGCGCGTTGGGCAAGGTCAGCGGAAGTTTCTTTGTGAATCAGCATAAATTGCATGGTTTTCTCCTTGGAAAATGGGTTGCTGAGTTGGCTTTTCGGGCTGCGTATTCTTTGGATACGCAGGATATTCGAGAAGTCAATCTTTTGCTCCCAGGAAGTCATTGGAACGGTTATTCAAGCCCTGGCGGAACTACCTGAGCTCAACCAGTAGATGCGCCACCTGACGGTCAATCGACATGCCCTGGTTTAATTTTCTACTTTGATTCCTACTTGCATAAAAACAAGGTGGCGGAATAATGGTGGCAAATCGACTTGTGCCAGCGGGGAAGTCCGGATTGATTCATTGATCGGCAGAAATTGGAGCAAGTTCCCACGAATAACCTGACGCTCTCCCCGTGAATAGCCTCAACACCATCTACAGTCTGGCCGAAAACGCATCATTAATTTTCGTATTGGTGGTGGTTTATGGATTTGCCTGGAACAGCTATTTGTCCAGGTACCTGGATTTGGCGATGGGGACACTGCTGGGCATTGCCGCGCTGATTGCCATGCACCTCCCGGTTCAGCTCGCGCCCGGTGTGACGATTGATGCGCGAACTATTCTGGTGGCCATAGCGGGCTACTACTTCGGCTGGCGCGGTGGGCTCGCCGCATTTGCACTGGCGGCCTCCTATCGACTGGCTCTGGGTGGCGTTGGAACGATTGCCGGCATCGTGGCGCTGGGTGCCGTGGCAACCTTGGGTGCTGTCTGGCAGCGACGGCGCTGGTTCCCTGGAATGACCACGGGCTCCCTGTTGTTGTTCGGCATTTCAGTAGCGGTCACCAGCCTGGTGTCTGGGTTGATATTTCTGCCCAGGGAAATCGCTTGGACCATCATGTCAGGGATCTTTCTGCCCGTCATGACGGTCTATCCGATTGGAGTCCTGCTTTATGGGAAATTGTTGGGCTCGGAAGTCTCGCGCCAACTAACCCAAAGGTCGCTGGGCGAAAGCGAAGAACGCTACCGCACCGCGTTTTTGACCAGCCCCGATGCAATCAACATCACGCGACTCGCTGACGGCCTGTTCCTGGACGTGAACGACGGTTTCATCAAGCTGACCGGTTGGACCCGGGAGGAAGTGGTCGGAAAAACCGTGCACGCATTGAACATTTGGCGCAAGCCGCAGGATCGCCAGCGCATGCTGGAGATGCTTCAAGGGGAAAAGTATTGCAATAACCTGGAGGCGGAATTTGTCACCAAGAGCGGCCGCGTGCTGACGTGCCTGATGTCTGCGCACATCGTGGAGCTGAAAGGGGAAACATGCATCCTTTCGGTGACGCGTGACATTACCGAGCGAAAGGGCATCGAAGACCAGCTCAGAAAGCTGTCGCAGGCGGTGGAGCAAAGCTCGGACAGCATCGTCATTACCGACGTCCAGGCCAAGATCGAGTACGTCAACGAAGCCTTTGTACGCGCCACCGGCTTCAGTCGCCAGGAGGTGAGTGGCAAGAACCCGCGCATCCTTCAGTCAGGAAAAACTCCGCGCGAAACGTATGTTGCGATGTGGGAATTTCTTTCCCAGGGAAAAGTGTGGAGTGGTGAATTCATCAACCAACGCAAGGACGGAACGACCTATGTAGAGGCAGTTGTGCTTTCCCCTATCCGGCAGCCTGACGGCAGCGTGACCCACTACGTGGGCGCCATGACGGACGTGACGGAGAAAAAAGAGGCCCAGGAACGCATCAACAGCCTGGCGTTTTTTGACCCTTTGACCGACCTGCCCAATCGGCGCCTGTTGTTGGACCGTCTGAAACGCGCGATTGCGTCAAGTGCCCGAACCGAGAGTTACGGTGCCTTGCTATTTATTGATTTGGACAATTTCAAAACGTTAAACGACTCGCTGGGGCACGAGATCGGGGATCTGCTGTTGCAGCAGACCGCAAAAAGGCTGGTGGACTGTGTGCGCGAGGGCGATACGGTTGCGCGCCTGGGGGGTGATGAATTTGTGTTGCTGCTGGAGTCCTTGAGCACCCAGGTTCAGGATGCTGCAAGTGCCGCCGAGGCCGTCGCGGAAAAAATACTGGCGGAATTGAATCGGCCTTACCTGCTCGCTGGCTTGACCGGGCACAGTAGCCCGAGCATTGGCGTGACGCTCTTCATGGACCACAAAGGAAGCCTGGAGGACCTGCTTAAGTGCGCTGATTTGGCCATGTACCAGGCCAAAGAGGCAGGCCGCAATACGCTGCGCTTTTTCGAGCCTGAAATGCAGGCGGCAATTACCGCGCGCGCGGCGCTGGAATCGGATCTGCGCAAAGCGGTTCAGGATGGCGAATTCATCCTCCACTATCAGCCCCAGGTGGATCAGGCCGGAAACCTCACCGGTTGTGAGGCCCTGGTGCGCTGGCAGCACCAAGAGCGCGGTTTGGTGTCGCCCATGATGTTCATTCCCGTAGCGGAAAGTACGGGCTTGATCTTGCAGATAGGACGTTGGGTGTTGCAGACGGCTTGCTCGCAACTTCGCGCCTGGTCAGATCGGCCCCTGGTGAATCAACTGACGATTGCCGTAAATGTCAGCGCGCGCCAGTTTTATCAACCCGACTTTGTCGACGAGGTGGTGTCCATCCTGAAGCAAACCGGTGCCAACCCGAGCCGTCTCAAACTCGAACTCACGGAAAGCCTTCTCGTATCCAATATTGAAGATGTCATTACCAAGATGCATCACCTCAAGGCCATTGGAGTGGGATTCTCCCTGGACGACTTTGGCACCGGATATTCGTCCCTTTCGTACCTCAAGCGCTTGCCACTGGATCAACTCAAAATCGATCAAACCTTCGTCAGGGATATATTGACCGACCCCAACGATGCGGCCATCGCCAACATGGTTATCGCCTTGGCGCGGACCTTGGGGCTGGACGTGATCGCTGAGGGTGTCGAGTCGATTCCGCAGTTCGAGTTCCTCGCCGCGCAAGGTTGCCATGCCTACCAGGGATACCTGTTCAGCAAACCGATTCCCATTGAAAAGTTCGAGGAGTTTGCAGCTGCGAGGTGACGCGGGAGCGGGGGCGTTTACCGGACATTCCAAAGAGGGTTGGCCCAGTCATTACAGGCGGCTGAGCAGATCGGCTTTCTTGCTGGCGTATTCCTGCTCACTCAAAATGCCACGGCTTTGCAGGGCGGCGAGCTTTTCAATGCTGGCAAAAATATCGCTGTCACCGCTTGAAGAAGCGACGGAGTTGTTGGCCGGTACATAACTATTCTGCTGGCTATTGCTGTAGCTCGGTGTGTACGCCGGTGCGGGTGCTTGCATCGGGGCGGGTGCCAGCGGTGGCATGCCATTGATGGTGACAACCGGCAGGCGCGACAAATCCACATAACCATACTGGCTGGAAAACGTCACCGAGTAGCCGCCGCTTTGCTGCTGCGAGACACCGCCAATGCTGTGGTCCAGCGTGTCATAGACGATGACCTGTCCATTGGACTCGATGGCCAGTCGGCGTGCCTGGGCAAAGTAGGCATAGCGCATGCCGTTCTGGCCGCCGGAGGTGTTGGGAAATTTCAGGTCCGGACCCCACCAGTTGGGCTGTGCCGCCACTTCCACAAACAGGCCGGGCTGGTTGTAACTCAGGCGTGCCAACTCAGAGCACAGGTTGTCGACACGGCCCTTGAGGTAGTTGTTGAACATGTCGCCAATCATGGTCATGCCGCCTTGCATCCACTGGCCGGAGCCACCGAATTCGTAGTGGCTGAACTGCGCCATGCTGCCATTGCCGTTGATCACCGAGGTGAGCATGGACTGCACGGCATCGAAACTGAAGCCGTGGCGTTGCGCGATGTCTTGCACGGCGCTGATGCCGATGGGGGAAAGTTGAGCCATTGGGGAACCCGGGTTGAGACGAAAACAGATGACCGCATGCATTGCGCACACGGGAAAACCCTGCACTGTAGTGCAATCCCAATTTGGTGCATGAATTTGGGTGGCAAAGGGTGCCGCCCTGCGTGCCTGAATCAGCGCATAACCGGCGCCTGAATTAGCGCCTCAATTAGCGCATCACCAGCGCCAGCGCAGCGTAGTCGCCAACCCGTTCGCCCAAGCCCGCCGGAACGATCTCCAGCCCGTTGGTGAGGGCTGGCAATTTGCCCTGCATGAAGGCCTGCAGGCGTGGCAATAAATAGTCCTGGTTGTGCCAGAACACGCTGCCGCCCAGTGAAATACGCTGCAGGTCAAACAACGCGGTGACATTGAACAACGCGCGGCCCATCACATTGCACAACCCGTCGATCAGGGCAATGGCCTGTGCATCGCCCGCACGGGCGGCGCTGAACAAGGCTGAGGCATCGGCATAACCCTGGTTTGCAAAGCGCCTGGGGATGGCGTTGCCCGCCACCAGCGACTCCACATCGCCAATCAGACCGCAGCCGCACAGGGCTTCGTGGTGCTCGACCACAAAGGTGTGGCCCAAATGCCCGGCGTTGCCATTTTTGCCGCGCAGGATGTGGCCGTCCACACACACGCCCATGCCAATGCCCGTGCTCCAGGTCACATAGGCGCAATCGCGCTGACCTTGCAAGGCACCCCAGCGGCGTTCGGCTTCGAGCGCGCCGACACCGTCGTTCTCGACACGCACGTTTTTGAAGGCTGCGCGCAGCGGGGCTTCCAGCAGTGCGCTCATCCAGTCGTTGGGCAAGCCACGCGCTTTGCCGGCCAGGCCACCGCAGATATTCGGCGCGGCCAGTTCCACCAATCCTTCATTCAACACAAAGGGACCGCAGGACGACACACCGACCGATCCGACACTGGACACGTCAATGCCCGAGAGCGCGCAACTCTGGCCAATCAGCCGGATGATTTGCTGGGCCAGCGCATCGTTATC
>CAIQEX010000524.1 GCA_903870955.1 uncultured beta proteobacterium | reverse complement strand
GATCGCGCTGGTCGACAAAACCCGCCAGGGCGACTTGCTCAACCGCATCAAAGGGGTGCGACGCAAATTTGCCCAGGAGGTCGGCTTTTTGCCACCCCCCGTGCATGTGCGTGACAACCTGGAACTCAAACCCAGCGCCTACCGCATCACCCTGCGCGGCGTCATCGTGGGTGAGGGTGAGGCCTTCCCCAGTATGTTTTTGGCCATCAACCCGGGCGGTATCACGACACCGCTGATTGGTACCGCCACCACCGACCCGGCATTTGGTTTACCGGCGCACTGGATCGATGACAAACAGAAGGAAGCGGCGCAAATGGCTGGCTTTACTGTGGTTGATTCCGAGACCGTTATGGCCACCCATTTGTCACACTTGATGCAGGTTCAAGCTTCCAAATTACTCAGCCGCACCGAGACCCAACAGCTCGTAGAACACGTTGCCAAGCTGGCCCCCAAACTGATCGAAGAAGTCGTACCCAAAATGGTTTCCATCGCCGTCTTCCAGAAAGTTCTTCAGCTGCTGCTGGACGAGGCCGTGCACATCCGCGACATCCGCACCATCATCGAATCGATTGCCGAACACGCCACCACCACCACCGACCCGGTCGAACTGGCCAAGCGCGTGCGCGTCGCACTGTCACCGGCCATCGTGCAACAAATCTACGGGCCGACGCGTGAACTCAACGTGATCGCCATTGACCCGAGCCTGGAACGCCTGCTGGTGCAAGCCTTGGGCAACAGCGCCGGTCCGGCCCTCGATCCCGGAGTGGCAGACATGCTATCCAAGACGGCCGCCGAGACGGCTATGAAGCAGGAAGAAATCGGCCTGCCCGCCTGCCTGCTGGTACCCGATCAAATTCGCGGCTCGGTGGCCCGCCTGTTACGTCGCGTGGCGCCGCGCTTGCAAGTGCTGGGACACAGCGAGATTCCCGAAACCCACACCATCCGCATTGGTCCGATTCTTAGAGGTGCAACATGAACATCCAACGCTTTACCGCAGCCACTTCCCGCGAAGCCCTGGCCAAGGCCCGCATGACCTTTGGCGATGGCACCCTGATTCTGTCCAACCGCCCGATAGAAAACGGTGTCGAAGTGGTGGCCACCGGCGAAGACAGCCTGGCCTCCCTGGACCAGGGCAACAGCGGTTTCGGGCAGGGTAAGCCGTCGACCTCGCAACAGCGCAGCGCAGAACCCAGCTTCAAAGAAATCGCCAGCCAGGTCGAAGAAGATGCCAACCAACTGGCCATGAGCACCCTCTCCTTCCAGGACTATGTGCGCGAGCGCATGGCCCGTCGCCGCCAGGAGGCCGGTGTTGACAACAAGATTTTGCACATCCCGCGTGATGATGCTCCGGCCACGCGTCCGGTCGAGCCCCGCCCTTCGATGCTGCCGCAACAACTTCAGCAACAGGTTGCCGCCGAGCCCATGCCCCAGGTGATCAAGGTCAGCCCACCCGCAAGGCCTGAACCCGTCACCCCGGCACCCCAGGTACTGTCGCCCAACATCAGCCGCGAACTCAATGCCATGAAGGATTTGATTGAAGACCGCTTCAACACCCTGAACTGGCTGGGCCAGGCACGCCAGAACCCGATCCAGGCCAATTTGATGCTCAAGCTGATCCGGGCCGGTTACTCCCCGACCCTGTCGCGGACCATTCTGGAACGCATGCCGGAAACCGCCGATCCTGCGCAATCCCTGCAATGGGTGATGGATGTGCTGGAGCGCAACCTGCATACCGATGCCAATGGCACAGCCTTGCACCAGGAAGGTGGCGTGTTCGCCCTGATTGGCGCCACCGGTGTCGGCAAGACCACCACCGCAGCCAAGCTGGCAGGCCTGTGCGCCCGCACGCACGGCCCAAACAGCGTGGGCCTGATCACACTCGACTCGTACCGGGTCGGCGCGCAGGAGCAGTTGCGCGCCTACGGCAAGATGCTCGGTATCGTGGCCCATCTGGCGCATGACCGCGCAGCGCTGCAAGACCTTCTGGGCCTGCTCTCAAACAAAAAAATGGTCCTGATTGACACCACGGGGTTGGCCCCGCGCGACCCGCGCAAGCGCGAGATGTTGGACTTGCTGGACATTCCAAAAGTCAAACGCCTGCTGGTGCTCAATGCCGGTGGCCACGGAGACACGCTGGAAGACACCGTGGCCCATTTCAAGCAGCCGAATGGGCAACAGGTCATCCTGTCCAAGATCGATGAGGCGGTCAAATTGGGGCCGGCCATTGATGCCACGATTCGCCACCAACTGATTCTGCGCGGTGTCACCAACGGGCAGCGCGTGCCGGAAGACTGGGATTCAGCCAGTGCCTCCAAACTGGTTCGGGCCTCCATGCGCTCCATCGGCAACTCGGCGTATGACCCCAAGATCGCCGACCTCGGCTTTATTTTCAGCCAGTCCAGTGCAGCGCACGCGGTACAAGGCGTGCTCCATGCGTGATGTGCCCATGAATCAGGCCGTAGGTCTGTTGGGCCTGGCCGCTCCCGAGGCGCCGCAGTTGCTGGCTGTGGTGGCGCACGGGGACGCGCGCAGCGAACAGCCTCTGCTGTGGCAATTGAGCAGCGCGCTCACCGAGTTGGGCTTTGGTGTCACTGTGTTGGACGCCACGGTTAACGAGTCCGACCAAAATCCAGGTCTGCAGCAAATGCTGGACTACGAATTCGGCCACGGTCCGGAGGGTGACGACAGCCCGAGCTGGAATGTGCTGCCCGCCGCACTGGGTTTGCAATCGCTCTGCCGGCTGGGCGCCCGCCCGGTGCAAAGCCTAGAACGGCTGGGCCAGACATTTCAAACCAACGGCGTCATCGTGCTGTATGCCGGGGTGGATTATTTGGTAAAGCTGCTACCCGACTCCGATATCAGACCCCTATTGAGCGTTTCCAGCGGGAAAAGCTCGCTCCTCACGAGCTATTTGGCTTTGAAACGTCTCTTGCGCAAAGCGCGCTTGCAACCGACAATTTTGAATATGATGGAGCCGGGCAAAGAAGGGCCGGGAACCAGCGCCGCGGGCGTGGCCCATGCCTTGGGCGAATGCGCCAAGAATTTTCTGGCATATGAGGTAACCACCATTCGTATCGATCCTTCACAGGCAGAGTCGCAGTTCAACATCGAGATGCGCCACTTGGCAACCCGCTTGCTGGAAAACGCCCTGGATTTGAAGAAACCGGCACGGAACCACCGCGGCGCTGAAGCCTCGGGTTATAGGGAATTGAGCAGGAGCCATTGATGTACACGGCCAAAGGTCAACTCGACCGCAATGCGCTGATCAAGCAATACCAGCCCCTGGTACGCCGACTTGCGCACCACATGATGGCCAAATTGCCCCCCAGCGTGGAGGTTGACGACCTGATTCAGGTCGGCCTGATGGGCTTGGCCGACGCCCTCACCCGCTATGAAGCCTCGCAAGGTGTTCAATTCGAAACCTTTGCCACCCAGCGGATTCGCGGTGCCATGCTCGACGAACTGCGCGAGAACGACTGGATGTCGCGCGGTTCTCGCAAGAGCCAGAAAGACATCGAGACGGCCATGCGCAAAGTGGAACACCGCTTGGGTCGCATACCAAAGGAATCGGAAATCGCGGCCGAAATGGGCATCAGCCTGGTCGAATACCAGACGCTCCTGGGCAAGGTGCGTGGCACGCAACTGGTGTACCTGGAAGACATGTCGCGCCACAACGAGGACGATGACACCTATCTGGACCGCCATGTGGCCGACAGCGACGCCGACCCCCTCAACATGCTGCGCGATCAGAAGCTGCGCGAGGCCCTGGTAGCAGCCATCAAACTGCTACCTGAGCGCGAGCAGTACATCATGAGCATGTACTACGAGCAGGACATGAACCTGAAAGAAATCGCTGCGGTGCTGGACGTGACCGAGTCGCGCATCTGCCAGTTGCACAGCCAGTCGATCGCGCGCCTGCGGGCGAAAATGCGCTCGCACTAGGCCGCACCATTTAACTTAGAGCCAAATAATTGAATGCGCGAGCCGACGAATATCGTCGAGCATTGATAATCATCAATCTTTTTAATGGCAATGCCCAATCTTGTTGCAATCGCCGAAATCACCGGACTAGAATGAACTCCCAATCACTCTTTTGGTGCATATAAATATGAAAAATTTACTCATTGGTTTAGCCATATTTCTATTCGCATCAGCGACATTCGCGGGGGAATTTGAT
>CAIQEX010000523.1 GCA_903870955.1 uncultured beta proteobacterium | reverse complement strand
GCCGGCATCAGTATTGGAATGGACACGGCGGTGCGCTCCGATCTGGATGTCATGGCGCAAATTTTTGCCACCAACAACATTGGACTGGCCGCAACCTTTCATCCGTTTATCGACGCTTTTTGTGCGCGTGGATCCGGCACGTTGGTTGGAATTGGAAGTGTGGCGGGCATCCGGGGGATTCCGGGTCATGGCGCCTATAGCGCAAGCAAAGCCGCTGTCATTGCTTATTGCGAAAGCCTTCGTGGTGAATTGCGCTCTAAAGGAGTGACCGTTGTCACCATCTGTCCTGGATATATCGATACGCCTTTGACCCGCCAGAACCGCTACTCGATGCCGTTTCTTATGACGGCGGACAGCTTTGCTGCGAAGGCCTACAAGGCCATTGCCGCGGGAAGTAGCTACCGCGTCATCCCCTGGCAAATGGGTGGCGTGGCCGCCTTGCTGCGCTTGTTACCCAATTGGTTGTTCGACAAGGTTTTTTCGGGACGACCGCGCAAGCGCCGCGCCGACGCATCCTGACTTGACAATACAGATTCCAAAAATGCAAAAAGGACCCGAAGGTCCTTTTTTTACGCAGATTTCAGCTTAGTAGCTGGAGCCACGGCCACCGCCGTAACCGCCGCCGCCGGAGCGTCCGCCGCCACCGCCGCCGTATCCACCACCGCCGCCGCCGCCGGAGCGTCCACCGCCACCGCCGCCGTAACCGCCGCCACCGCCACCAGCACCACCACCGAAGCCGCCGCCACCGGAGCGGGGAGGACGTGGTTCCATCGGACGGGCTTCGTTAACAACCAAGCCACGGCCACCATACTGTTGGCCATTGACGCCACTGATAGCGGCTTGCGCTTCAGCATCGCTGCCCATTTCCACAAAGCCGAAGCCCTTGGAACGGCCAGTGTCACGTTCCATCATGACTTTGGCGCTAGTGACTGTACCGTGCGGTGCAAATGCTTGCTGCAGGTCTTCGTCACGGAAAGAATATGGCAGATTGCCGACGTAAAGTTTGTTGCCCATTCAGGACTCCTCAAAATAACTCAAAACGCGATGGAGTCCAAAACCGCAATCAACAAACCATTAAAGACTTAAAGCAGACGCGAAACTGACTAAACACCGCAAACTTCCCTGCCAGATTTCTGACAAGGCGATTTCATTATGCGCCAATTTTTAAAAGAATGCCCAATATTTTTGAAAATGTGTCTGAAGTTATACGCAAATCAGTCTGGCGCAGTGTAATTGCGCCACTGTTTGAGGTTGTTTTGCATGCTGAGCATTTGGCGGGCAAAGCGCGGGCAAGCATCGCAAGCCATCAAATGCAGGCGCAACGCAAGGCGGTCAGCCCAGGACAAAGCACGATCTTCCCGCGCCACCATCAGGGCAGTGGCTTCTTTGCAGGTTCTTCTGAGGGGTATCACTGTTTTTGTGCCTTTCCATACCAATTTAATTCCAAGCATTCGCGTAAGCGCAAGCGGGCACGGTGGAGTTGGACATACAGATTGGTCGACGTCAGACCCAATTCCTTACAAATTTCCTCGCTGCTAAGTTCGAGCCATTCGCGCATCAGGAAAAGTCGCCCTTGCGCTTCCGGGAGCTGGCTGGCGCAAATCTCAAGCACCTCAAAAAATTGTTTGCTGCTTGTCTGCTGTTCCGGATTGCCCCAGTCTGCAGGGGCTTCAATATAGTGACCATCGGGCTTGAAACCAAGGTAATCCAGCGGATCTTCATTGCTGTCCTCGGTGGTATCCGCTTGGCAAACCTCACGCCCGTGCAGGCGCAAAGCGTCCACCACTTTGTGTTTAAGAATGCCCACCAACCAGGTTTTTAGCTGGGAGCGGTTATCAAAGGCTTGAGGTTTGGCCAATGCCGCCAACATCACTTCGGATACCGCGTCTTCGGCCCAGGCCTCATTACGCAACTGAAGGCGGGCAAATTTCAGCAGGTAATCGCGAAGGTCCGCGACCTGTTGCTCAAAGCTCGTCATCGGGTTTGGCCTAAGTGCAACGTGTACTCCTTTTTTTCTTGGTGGTATAGGTTTATACCGCGTGAAAAAACCACTAGGATGAGAAAATTCAAGCTTTGCCTGTAAGAATAGTTGCGTATCGCTGACTAAGAATTAGCCAGTGCAATGAACATTGCAGAGTCTTCTACATTGGCATTTATGCTTTTTCAACGGAATCACATTAAGGAATTTACTATGAAGCAAACAAACTTGATCGCCTCAACCGCTGCGGCCGTATTGTTGATGACATTGGCCGCGGCTCCCGCGAGCGCCGCAGACAAAGAAAAATGCTTTGGCATTGCCAAGGCCGGTCAAAACGATTGCGCCAGTACCACCGGTGCGCACTCCTGTGCGGGCCAATCCAAGGTGGATATGGATAAGTCGGAATGGAAATACGTGGCTGCAGGAACTTGTAAAGACCTGAAAGGTTTGACCGCGGATGAGGCGAAAAAGCTCAAAAGCTAAGCCATAAAGTCAGCCTGTCCAATTCGCCAACGTGCATGAATCCATGCCTCCTGTCGAAAGTGTTTTCAACAGGGAGGTGGAGGTTGGCATAGGTTGGCGTCACCGCCATTACGAAGAGTTATTGGAGGAGCGACCCAAGCTGGAATTTTTGGAGGTCCATTCCGAGAATTTCTTCGCGCAAGGTGGCGCTGCCATTGCCGTGCTGGAGCGTGGCCGGACTCGCTATCCGATTAGCTTGCATGGCGTTGGCTTGTCCTTGGGCTCCGCTGCCGGGATAGACCCCTGGCATCTGGACCGGCTCGCAGAATTGGTGGAACGCATTGATCCAGTTCGCGTGAGCGACCACGCCAGTTTTGCCCGTGGCGTGATCCGCAATGGTTTGGTGCATGCAGCGGATCTGCTTCCTATCCCTTTTACAACCGAGGCATTGGACGTCCTATGTGCCAATGTGCAGCGCGTTCAGGAACGACTGAAACGACGGTTCACGGTTGAAAACCTGTCTTCCTATGTGCAGTGGAGGTCACCACCTGAGCAATCCCTGGCTGAGCCTGAGTTTTTAAACACGCTGGCACGACGAACCGGGTGCACGCTCCTGGTGGATGTGAACAATATTTTTGTTAACGCACTCAACGCCGAGTTGAGTGGGCAATGTGCTGACCCACTGGCTGCGTGTAAAGACTGGCTGGACCAGATCAGGCCCGAAATGGTCGGTGAACTGCACCTGGCCGGACACTGCCGGGTGAACGATGCCCATGGCGAGATTGTGGTCGATGACCACGGTAGCCGGGTATGTCCGCAAGTGTGGGAGTTGTATCGCTATGCGATTCATTGTTTTGGCGGCGTGCCGACCTTGATCGAGTGGGATACGGATGTCCCTGCGCTGGATGTCCTGATCGACGAGGCGGCCCGTGCGCGTGCCATCGCCGAGCAAGTTTTAATGGTGTTTCAGTGATCGTGGATCTGGCGATGAAAGGCGCTCGATGAGCACATTGGCCCAACAGCAGCAGGCATTGCTGGCAGCCTTGATCGAATGGCCGCCGCACCAAGCATTGCAGAACTTGAGCAGTGTTGCGCAGGGCGTCGGTGTCCCTTCGGAGCGTGGACTCAAGGTTTACCAGGCCAATGGCCATATGTTGGCCGAGCGGGCCTTACGTGCCGCTTATCCGGTGCTAGCGCAGATGCTGGGCGAACACAGTTTTGCCGAATTGGCGCGCGCCT
>CAIQEX010000522.1 GCA_903870955.1 uncultured beta proteobacterium | reverse complement strand
TGAATCGCCCCGGGTTTTATGGAGGCCCGTTGGGTTAAGTCAGACCGGTATTGCGGCCTGACTGGTTAATTGCCGATAGTAATTTTCTTCAGCTTCGGCAGGGGGAATGTAGCCGATGGGTTCGAGCAGCCTGTGGTGGTTAAACCAGGACACCCATTCCAGCGTTGCCAACTCCAGAGATTCCTTGGTCTTCCAAGGTGCCCGGCGATGAATCAATTCAGCCTTGTACAAGCCATTGATAGTCTCGGCCAAGGCGTTGTCATAGCTGTCGCCTTTGCTGCCCACAGAGGGCTCTATGCCAGCCTCAGCCAAGCGCTCGCTGTACCGAATGGACACGTATTGCGAGCCGCGATCTGAGTGGTGGATCAGCGCACCATCGCGCTGCGGCTGGCGGTCATACAAAGCCTGCTCCAGCGCGTCCAGAACGAAGTCCGTCCGCATGGAACTGCTTTGCCGCCAGCCCACTATCCGGCGGGCATAAACGTCAATCACAAAGGCCACGTATTGCCAGCCTTGCCAGGTCGAGACGTACGTGAAGTCCGACACCCACAACTGGTTTGGCCGGTCTGCTTTGAACTGCCGGTTGACCCGGTCCAGTGGGCATGGCACGGCCTTGTCACCGATGGTGGTGCGCATCACCTTGCCACGGCGCACGCCGCGCAGGCCGGAGAGCCGCATGAGCCGCTCTACCGTGCAGCGGGCCACTGCGATACCTTCCCGGTTCAACTGGTGCCAGACCTTATCAGCGCCATAGACTTGCATGTTGTTCTGCCAAACCTGGTGAATCTGCGGCAGCAGGGTTGCATCCTGTTTGGCACGCGCACAACGCAGCTCCGGTGTGCGCTGCTGGGCAGCATGGCGACGGTAGCCAGACGGGGCGATTTGCAGCACTCTGCAGATCGGCTCGACCCCGTAGGTATCGCGATGCTGGTCAACGAATCCGATCAGTATTTGAGTTTGCGGTCGAGCTCCGCCTGGGCAAAAAAAGCACTGGCCAGCTTCAGGATTTCATTGGCCCGGCGCAGTTCCTTGACCTCGCGCTCAAGAGCCTTAATGCGATCACGCTCATCGCTGGTGACGCCTTCGCGGGCACCGGAATCAATCTCACTTTTTTTGACCCATTCGTTCAAGGTCTGGGGTACGCAACCGATCTTGGCCGATATGGACTCAATGGCTGCCCACAGGGAGGGATATTCGCCACGGTGCTCTTGCACCATGCGTACTGCGCGTTCGCGGACTTCGGGGGAAAACTTCGTTGACTTTCTCATGGCTCCATCTTCTCAAATGTTGGAGCCTCCTCTAAACCCGGGGCGATTCAACAACATCTTCAAGAGCATCAAGGAGAACCTCTTAGGTGGCTGATTCGCTGCAACTGTTTGAACTCGTTGTAAGGCGAGCTCGGTCGGTAACTGAAGCCCGATCCGAGCCAGTGGGTGGATCGCATCCGTTCGATGATAGAAACATTCATACGAGAATACAAAGCATATCGAAAAAGTTGTTCGATGATGGGCACTATGCTTCAGCGACTTTTGAAGCATACAAACTGCTCGACAAGGAGGTCGCAGTATTGGCCAAGCTTTGTGAGTCCGGCGTAAAGCTAATGATGAAAGCATTTAGCGAACAGTCGCCCCTTATACGACTTACAGACATGTCGTCCACGAGCGAGAAAGATGAACAAGAAGGATACAAGTTCATTTTCTCTGGGTCTGTGATGGCGATTCGAAATCCAAGGGGGCATGAGTATGGCGTAAGGGAATCCCCAACTGAGTGCTTGGATCACTTGAGTCTGGCGTCATTACTACTCCGACGGATCGAGAGTGCGAAGAGGTAGGTATAACTATTAATTTGTGCGGACGCCTATCGGCGCCGGACAATTCGGACCTTAGGCACCAAAAATGTTGGCGATCGCAACGATCCTTCTCTTACTCATGGGCATTGCTCATTCGTACGTGGGCGAGCGGCTACATCCGTATCCGCCTCTCCAAGTGCGAAAACTTGCCGAAGGTGCTTGGAATCACTGTGTTCACCATTGGCAAATTCGCTTTTTTGTGGCGTCTGACAACTGTGGCCTGGGGCGCGCTACCTTTCCTGGTTTTCTCCGCCGGGAATGGTGCCATTACCGAGTACCAAGTTCTTTCGGTCGTAGGAGTTGCAACGCTGGCTTCCGCTGCCCTCTCCCACTACTTCACGCGCGTCAAGCGCATGTCATGGGTAGTATTCATCAGCGTTGGAGCTCTTGCCTGTGTATCTAGTTGCAGCCGTTAAGTCACTTGGTTCAGTAGCACTTTGGTGCATCGATGTACATCCGAACCAGTCGAGTGAAATCGCGCATGACAGGGGTAAAACCGGCTATTGAGACAACGGCATGTAGCAAACGAGCTGAATGTCGCCAGCCTATTCCGTCAGTTCCCCATTTACACATCCAACTTCACCCCCCTCTACCCCTCCGCCCCCTCCACCAAAAACTTCACCCGCCGCACCCCATTCCACTCCTCAGCATCCAACCGAAACGCCAACTTCACTCGTGCAGGCAGTTGCTCGGTATGCCCAAACCAAATGCCATCCACCGGCTGGCCTTGATGCTTGAGTTTGAGTTGCATATGCTTTTCACCCACTAGCCGTTGCGAGACCACTTCCACCTCTTCGCTGAAAGTGGGTGGGGCAAAGCCCTGGCCCCAGACTTCTTTTTGCAAGGTGTCCACGAAGTCAACGCGCAAGTATTTGGGGTCTAGCGCGCCATCGGTTTCCAGGCGGCGGGTGAGGGTGGCGGCGTCCAGCCATTCGTGGGCGACTTCGTTCAGGCCTTGCTCGAATGCATCCAAGCCGTCTTCGTGAATCGTGCAACCGGCTGCCATGGCGTGGCCGCCGAAGCGCAGCAGCACGCCGGGGTAGCGCTTGGCCACCAGGTCGAGCGCGTCGCGCAAGTGGAAGCCGGGGATGCTGCGGCCCGAGCCTTTGAGTTCGTGTTCTTTGCCCGGCGCCTGGCTGGCGGCAAACACGAAGCTGGGCCGGTGCAATTTGTCCTTGATGCGCGAGGCCACGATGCCGACCACGCCTTCATGAAAATCCGGGTCAAACACGCAGATGGCGGAGGGCGGCTCGTCGCCTTCGTCAAACAGCGAGTCGACAATATCCATGGCCTGGTCGCGCATGTCGCCTTCGATCACGCGGCGCTCGCGGTTGATGACGTCCAGCGCTTTGGCCAATTCATCGGCGCGTCCGGCGTCGTCGGTCTGCAGGCATTCGATGCCCAGCGTCATGTCCGAAAGGCGGCCAGCGGCGTTGATGCGTGGGCCTAGAGCAAAGCCGAAATCAAAGGTGGTGGCGACCTTGGCTTTGCGCCCGGCTGCCGTGAACAATGCAGCCAGACCTTCCGGCATGGCACCGGCGCGCACGCGCTTCAGGCCTTGCGCGACGAGGCGGCGGTTATTGGCATCGAGCTTGACCACGTCGGCCACGGTGCCCAGCGCAACCAGTGGCAACAGCGTGTCGAGCTTCGGTTGATTGGACGCATCAAAAACACCGCGCGCACGCAGCTCGCTGCGCAGCGCCAGCAGCACATAAAACATCACGCCCACACCGGCCATCGATTTGCTTTCGAAGCTGCAATCGGGCTGGTTCGGGTTGACGATGACGTCGGCATTCGGCAACTCCACCGCGCCGGTCTTGCGGTTGGTGGCGGGCAGGTGGTGGTCGGTCACCAGTACCTGCAGGCCCAGCGCCTTGGCGTGGGCCACGCCTTCCATGCTGGCAATGCCGTTGTCCACGGTGATCAGCACTTCGGCGCCGCTGTCAGCCACGCGCTGGGCGATGGGGGCGGTCAGGCCGTAGCCATCGACCACGCGGTCGGGCACCAGATAGGCGACGTGCTTGGCGCCCAGCAGGCGCAGGCCGCGCAGGGCCACGGCGCAGGCGGTGGCGCCATCGCAGTCGTAGTCGGCCACGATGCAGAGTTTTTTGTTTTGCTCCATGGCGTCGGCCAGCAGCATGGCGGCGGCGCTTGCGCCCAGCAGCGAGGAGGGCGGCAGCAGCTTGGCCAGGGCGTCGTCCAACTCGTCCATGCCGGTGACGCCGCGCGCGGCATACAGGCGGGCCAGCAGGGGGTGTACCCCCGCCTGTTCCAGGTTCCAGACAGAGCGCGGGGGGACGTCGCGGGTGGTGATGTTCATGTCGAAGTTGAAAAATT
>CAIQEX010000521.1 GCA_903870955.1 uncultured beta proteobacterium | reverse complement strand
GCAAGGGCATGCCCGAGCAACTGCTGGCGCACGCCTCACTGTGGGAACTGGAGCAAAGCTTCAAGGAACACGGTCTGGACCCCACGGCTGCCTATGATGCACGCGCCATGGAAGCCCCTTTTGAGGTCTTCACCAGTGCCTGGATCGCCAGTGCCTCGCTGGCTCTGGCGCAATGCGTCGTCAGTGGAACTGCATTTCTGGACATCGATGCCGTGGTGCTTGACGGCTCCTTCACGCGGGAGATGCTGGCACGCCTGATCGACCACACCGAAGCGGCACTGGCCACTTACGACTGGGAAGGTCTGTATCCCGCGACGCTGGTGGCGGGCAGCATTGGCTCTGACGCACGCGCGCTAGGTGGCGCCTTGCTACCGCTGCATGAAAATTTTGCGCCGGACCGCGATATCTTCCTCAAGGTAAGCTAACTAGGGCCCCCGGCGCGGGGTTGCCTACGACTGCAGCGGCAGTCGAACCTCAAAGCAGGCGCCGCCATCGGGACGGTTGCGACAATTCACTGTGCCGCCATGGCGCAGGGTGATGGATTTCACCAACGCCAGGCCCAGGCCGACACCACCCTCGCGCTCGGAGGCGCCCGGCAAACGGTAAAAGGGCTCAAAGATGCGCTCCGACAACTCGTTCGGTACACCGGGGCCACGGTCGCAAACTTCCAACGTGGCGAAGCCATCGGCACTGCGAATCAGCAGCGTCACCTCACCGGCGCCATAGCGCCTGGCATTTTCCAGCAGGTTGCGCACCACGCGGCGCAGCAACTTGGCTACACCGGGCACCAGCACGCTGGAAACCTCCACATCCAGGGTCGCCTGGGTGCGGGCACATTCCTCGGCCGACAGACCGACCAGATCCACCGCTTCCACCGTACCCAAGTCCGCTTCCTTGGCGTCGAGCCGGCTGGCGAGCAGGATCTCATCAATCAACTGGTCCAGCTCGCCGATGTTGCGCGAAATCTCATCCCTGGCCGTGGGGCTGGTGTTGCTACCCATCAGCTCCAGGCCCATGCGGATACGCGTCAAGGGTGAGCGCAACTCGTGCGAGGCGTTGGCCAAGAGCGATTTTTGGGAAGTCAGCAAGTCTTCGCGCGTCTTGACCAGGGTTTCGATCTGTTGGGCAGCTTTGTTAAAACCGGTCGCCAGAAAACCCACCTCATCACGCCCACCGGTTGGCATACGCACACTCAGGTCACCGTTGCCCCAGCGTTCTACGTTGCGTTGCAGCGCCTCCAGCCGGTGCGTCAAGCGACGCACGATGGGATAGATGGCCAGTGCAACGGCAACCGCCACCAGGCCTAACGTCCAGAAAAATCCAAAGGGTGCCCGCCAGTTTCCTGTAGGTGGCCTTGGCAGATGCAGGTGCATGGTCTGGCCATCGTTCATGCGCACGGTGAACTCGGGTCCAGTGCCGTATTTGCCGTGCAACGCGATATCCTGGTTTTCTTCGTGGCTGACGTCTGTGTCGGGGGCAGGAGGGGCGCCGTTTGCAGACACAGGAGCGGGAGCCGGTGGCATACCGTGCGAAGCATGGTCGGCGGCATGCCAGTTGCTGCCCTCGGGGCCACGTCCCATCCGTACTTGCCCATTGCCAATAATTTCACCGGTGGCATTGCGCACCACCACCTCGCGCAATGGCGGCTCCGCAGTCATGCGCCAGGCCCACCCCACCAGCAGTGTCAGCACCGCGACCGCCAGCACCACCGCCAGCCAGATGCGCACATACAGTTTTTGAAAAAAGAGGCCCACGTTCAACCTTTGCGGCGTGGCAGTGCAGCCTTCATTCCTGCTGCCGGGCAAACACGTAACCCACCCCGCGCACCGTCAGAATGCGTTTGGGGTCTTTGGGGTCGGTCTCGATAGCGGCGCGGATGCGTCCCATGTGCACGTCAATGGAACGGTCAAAGGCTTCGAGTTCACGTCCGCGCACGGCTTCCATGATCTGGTCGCGGGTTAATACGCGGCCAGCCCGTTCGGCCAAAGCCACCAGCAAATCAAACTGGTAGGAGGTCAGCTCGCAGGGCGCGCTGTTCACGGTGACGGTGCGGGAATCGCGGTCAATTGTCAGCGAGCCAAAGCGCAGCACGTTCTGGTTGGCGCTTGAAGGCGGTTCGGTGCGGCGGCGCAAAATCGCGCGCACCCGGGCCAGTAGTTCACGTGGCTCAAAGGGCTTGGGCAAGTAATCGTCCGCACCCATTTCGAGGCCGATGATGCGGTCCATCGGGTCGCCTTTGGCGGTGAGCATGAGGATCGGAATTTGGGCCATCGAGGTCGGCAGTGCACGCACGCGGCGGCATACCTCCAGGCCATCGATATCGGGCAGCATCAAGTCCAGAATGACCAACTCTGGCGGGTTGTCGCCGCCGTTTTGGCCGAGTCGTGAGAGGCCGGAAAGGCCATCCGGTGCCTTGCTCACGGTGAATCCGTTTTGTTCAAGGTATTCGCCCACCATGGCAGCCAGGCGGGAATCATCTTCGATCATTAGCAGGTGTTGGCTCATGCTGCGAAGTCTAGCGCTGCAGCTTTACAAAGCGATTCGCCGGGTTTGAAGTGGGGGTAAAGATAGGTAAACCCGGCGCAACGTCAATCCCCTTTGGGCTGGGTTTCTATGCGCGAGGCCAGCCACACCAGACCTAACACAGGCACACCCAGCAGGGCTGTGCTGTTGAAGAAGTTGGCGTAGCCAAAAGCATCGACATACATGCCCGAATAGCCTGCCACGAACTTGGGCAACAGCAGCATCATGGAGCTGAACATGGCGTACTGCGTGGCCGAGTAATTCACGTTGGTCAGTGAGGACAGGTAGGCAATAAATGCGGAAGAGGCAATGCCGCTGGCCAGGTTGTCGGCCGAGATCACAAACACCAGTTTGCTCACATCGTGGCCCTGTCCCGCCAGCCAGGAAAACAGCACGTTGCTGGCCGCACTCAGCAAAGCCCCCAGCATCAACACGCGCATCACACCCATGCGTAGCGCCATGGCGCCGCCGATGAAAGCACCTACCAGCGTCATGATCACGCCAAAGACTTTGGTGACGGCTGCGACTTCGTCCTTGGTATAGCCCATGTCCACATAAAACGGGTTGGCCATGATGCCCATCACCACGTCACTGATGCGGTAGGTGGCAATCAATGCCAGGATCAGTGCGGCCTGCCAGCGGTAGCGGCGCAGAAATTCGGCAAAGGGTTCCACCAGCGCACCACGCAACCACTCGGCTGCGT
>CAIQEX010000520.1 GCA_903870955.1 uncultured beta proteobacterium | reverse complement strand
GGCAATGAAATCGGTATGGGCGTCATTCCTATGGGTGCGCAGGTGCGCGCCTTTGTTGATACGCTAGGGCGCCTGAACCAGGATGTGGCCAGCGCTTGCAGCCGGGTCACCCTGATGGCAGCCGGTTTGCCATTGACACTGAAAGACACCGCATGAAGTCTGGTTTTCACATCGTCGTGCCGGTCCTTTTAGCCCTTGCCGTTCTGGCCGGGCCAGCCCAGGCTGTACAAGTTACGGACGACCAGGGTGTCACGCTGACTTTGTCCAAGGCGCCGCAACGCATCGTCAGCTTGTTGCCTTCGCTGACTGAGACCGTCTGTGCCCTGGGCCAATGCCAACGCTTGGTGGGGGTGGATCGCTATTCCAACTTCCCTGAATCCGTAAAGAAGTTGCCCCAGGTTGGCGGTGGCATGGACCCCAACATCGAGGCCATCGTGGCCCTGCACCCCGATGTGGTGCTGGCTGCACTTTCGTCGCGCTGGGCGCAACGGCTGACGGCTTTGGGCATTCCGGTGTTTGCGATGGAGCCCAAGACACAAACTGAAGTACAGCGTGCAATTGGCAAGCTGGCGCAATTGCTGGACGTGCCAGACGGGCAAAAGCTGTGGCGCGAAGTCGACGCGGGTGTGAACGCTGCCGCGCAAAGCATTCCTGCCAATGTGCGCGGGACCCGCGTGTATTTCGAGGTGAATAGAGGCCCTTATGGCGCGGGCGAGGCCTCCTTTATTGGCGAGATTCTGACCCGCCTGGGGGTCAAGAATATTTTGCCGGCCAAGCTGGGTCCCTTTCCGCTGATCAACCCGGAACTGGTGGTGCGTGAGAACCCGGACCTGATCATGGTCGGTGAGACGAACCTGGACAGCATGGAGCAGCGGCCCGGCTGGAGCCGCATTCGCGCCATTCGCGAACACCATGTTTGCGTGTTCACGCCCTTAGAGGCCGATGTGCTGGTGCGCCCAGGCCCGCGCATGGCCGAGAGTGCCCGCATCATGGCGAAATGCCTGAATGACAAGGCGCCTTCCACCAAGACCGCGCCTCAATGAACGCTACCCGCACAGCTTGGTTGCTATGGCTGGCATTGCTGGTGTGCAGCGCCATGGTCGTCCTGGGCTTGTGCATCGGTAGTGCCGGTTTTGAAAACACCATCGGCATATTGCTCGGCGATCAGACACCCGCTGTCGAACGTGCCATGGCGCAACAAATAGTGTGGGATATCCGCCTGCCGCGCACAGTGGGTGCGCTGGCTGCTGGTGCGCTGCTGGGCCTGGCCGGTGCACTGGCGCAGGGACTGTTTCGCAACCCGTTGGCCGACCCCTATTTGCTCGGTAGTGCCTCCGGCGCCTCCCTGGGCGTTGCCTTGGCGCTGGCCAGTATGGGCGGCGGTGCGGGCATGGTCGGTGGCAGCATGATGAGCGAGGCCGGTGTGGGCATTAGCGTGTTTTCCAGTAGCGTCTGGGTACGTCTGGGTTTGACCGGTGCGGCCTTTTCCGGTGCCGTGTTTGCCGTGATGCTGACCCTGTCGCTGGCGCGTGGCGTACAGCACACTTTGCGGCTGCTCTTGGCCGGTGTAATTGTGGGCGTGGTGCTGGGAGCGGTGACTTCGCTGGTGCTGCTTTTTTCACCCGACTCACTGCAGGCCATGCAGTCCTTCCTGCTGGGCTCCACCAGCTTCATCGGCTGGGCCTCCTGCCTGTTGATGGTCGGGGTCTGGCTTGTTTGTGGGGTGGCTGCATGGGCGCTTGCGCGGGTGCTCGATGGTCTTAGTTTGGGTGAAGCCACGGCACAGAGTTTGGGCCTACCCATCGCCCCGTTACGCGCTGCCCTGATTGCCGTCCTGGCACTGGCAACCGGCACAGCCGTGGCACAAACGGGCTTGATTGCTTTTGTGGGATTGGCCGCACCGCACTTGGTACGCGCGATGGCGCGGGTACCGCACCGCCAACTGATG
>CAIQEX010000519.1 GCA_903870955.1 uncultured beta proteobacterium | reverse complement strand
GTGCGCCCATGCTGGGCGCACAAAAAAAAGGGCTGAATCCCCGTAGGAGATTCAGCCCTTCAGCAGACCACTCGGTTTAGTGGAACTGTTCTTCTTCAGTGGATCCGGTCAAGGCCGTCACGCTGGACTTGCCGCCCTGAATCACGGTGGTCACTTCGTCGAAGTAACCGGTGCCCACTTCCTGTTGGTGCGATACAAAGCTGTACCCACGATCGCGGGCTGCGAATTCGGGCTCTTGCACCTTCTCGACGTAGGCGGTCATGCCGCGCTTCACGTAGTCTTGTGCCAGGTCGAACATGTGGTACCACATGTTGTGGATACCGGCCAGCGTGATGAACTGGTACTTGTAACCCATGGCGCCGAGTTCCTTTTGGAACTTGGCAATGGTCGCGTCGTCCAGGTTCTTCTTCCAGTTGAAAGAAGGCGAGCAGTTGTAGGCCAGCATTTTGCCGGGGTGTTTGGCATGCACGGCATCAGCAAACTTCTTGGCAAATTCCAGATCGGGCGTGCCGGTTTCGCACCACACCAGGTCAGCGTACTCAGCGTAGGCGACAGCGCGGGAGATGGCTTGGTCCAGACCCTTCTTGGTCTTGTAGAAGCCTTCGGCAGTGCGCTCACCGGTCAGGAATTGCTTGTCGTTGGCGTCGTAGTCGCTGGTCAACAGATCGGCGGCTTCGGCATCGGTACGGGCAATCACCAAAGTTGGCACGCCATACACGTCGGCAGCCATACGGGCAGCGATCAGTTTCTGGCAGGCTTCGGTGGTGGGAACCAGCACCTTGCCGCCCATGTGGCCGCATTTCTTCACTGAAGCGAGTTGGTCTTCAAAGTGCACGCCACCGGCACCAGCGCGGATCATGGCCTTCATCAGCTCATAGGCATTCAGCACGCCACCGAAACCGGCTTCTGCATCGGCAACGATGGGAGCGTGGTAGTCGATATAGCCAGCATCGCCTGGGCCAACGCCTTTGGACCACTGGATTTCATCGGCACGGGTGAAGGAATTGTTGATGCGCTCGACAACCTTTGGCACCGAGTCCACGGGGTACAGGGACTGGTCCGGGTACATGGCGGAATATTCGTTGTTGTCGGCGGCGACTTGCCAACCCGACAGGTAGATGGCTTTTACGCCAGCCTTGACCTGTTGCATGGCTTGACCGCCGGTCAGCGCGCCGAGGCAGTTCACATAGGCTTCGGTGTGGAGCAGGTCCCACAGCTTCTCGGCACCACGGCGTGCCAGGGTGTGCTCGACTTGGAAAGATCCACGCAGACGGACTACGTCGGCAGCGGTGTATCCGCGCTTGATGCCCTTCCAACGGGGGTTGGTGGCCCAGTCTTTTTCCAGGGCGGCGATTTGCTGTTCGCGGCTGAGTTGTTCGTTCAGGGATTTCGGCATGTAAACACTCCTTAGTTGGTAAATCGTTGGCGGTTGGTTTTGCAATGCAATTCCGGTGCCCATGGATGAATTCTAAGTCTTATAGAAGACTTAATCGAATCTTATGTCTTATATAAGATTGAAATATTTATATTTAAAATCAATCACTTAGCATCATTGTATTGCATAGTGAAAATCAAATTCTGTATTGTGAAATGATTCATGACAAGTATCTTACTCATGATTTCACATTGCAAAATGCTGCAACACAGCATAAAACCCAAAAAGCACGCTCTCAGTAAGTCGCCAGCAAATGCAAAAAAACCCGCCCAAAAGGGTGCACTTCGCACCTTTGTGGCGGGTTCAGAGAAACGAATATTCGATGCGAAATCAGAACGCGTCAGCGTATTGACGCAACTCCCAGTCGCTCACCTGAAGATTGAAAGCATCCCACTCGGCACGTTTCAGTTTGACAAATTGCGCGCAAAACTCGGCCCCCACCGCCTGGCATAGCGCCACATCTGCCTCTAGCGCTGTGACTGCTTCGTCCAAGTTGCGCGGCAAACGCTCTGGCATGGCACCACCTTGGGCACGGCGCTCGTAAAGGTCCTCATCGATGGGTGTCGGGGGCACCATGGCCTGATCCATACCCGCCAACCCAGCTGCCAAAGTGCCCGCAATGGCTGCATAAACATTGCAGGAAGGGTCCGGCAAACGCCATTCAATGCGACCGGCCACAGTGCGGACCACGCAAGTGCGGTTGTTATCGCCATAGCTCTTCCACACGGGAGACCACGTCGTGCCCGAGGCACTATGGCTGGTGGCCAGACGCTTGTAGCTATTCACCGTGGGTGCACACAAGGCGCTGAGGGCATCCGCGTGGTGCAACAACCCGGCTGCGAACTGGTGACCTTGCTGGCTCAAACCCAAAGCACCCGCCGCATCGGTAAATATCGCCTTGCCGTCGGCATCGGTGATGCTCAAGTGAAAGTGCAAGCCGCTGCCCGGAGCCGTAGCCACTGGCTTGGGCATACAACTGAACACCATGCCGTGCTTTTCGGCAATGACATGGGCAGTCATCTTGAACAACATATAGCGGTCGGCAGCGGCCAAGGCATCGTCAAACTTGTAGTTGATCTCGTATTGGCCACAGGCATCTTCATGGTCAATCTGCTGCAACTCGAAACCCAGTTGGGTCAAGGTGCTGCGCATCTCTTCAATGAAAGCGCCATTGCGGTGAATCGACTTGAGGTCGTATGAGGGTTTGTCGAGTTGGTCTTCAGCATCGGCGACTTGCCAACGCCCGCCATGGCCCTTTTTCAGCAGGAAGAACTCGGGCTCAATGCCGACCCACAACGTCCAGCCACGGCTCTTGATTTTTTGCAGTACGGTTTTGAGCATTTGGCGTGAGCAAGTAGCCAGTGCCTCACCACCGGCAAACCCATCGCATACCGCATGCGCCACGCCGGGCATAAAGGGAAGTGCGCGCAAGGAATCGACATTCACCCGCCCGTAGTACTCACTGCGCGCGCCATAGCGCGGCAATCCAGTGCCCCAAATGCTGGGCCCGGCAAAGCCTGCGCCCTGCTCCACCCACTCCTTCAGATTCTCTACCGGTACCAGCTTACCTTTGGCAACGCCGTGGATATCGCAAAACTGGGTCAGAACGGAATGAATGCCTTGCGACTTCAGGCGGTCAATGGTTGGCTGATACGTATTCATAGGCAATCAGGCGAAAACTTGGTCGAGTATCAGCAACGCTTCTTCAAACACGCTGTCTTCGATGGTGAGTGGGAACAGGAAGCGAATGACGTTGCCATAGACACCGCACGTCAGCAGCAGCAGGCCCTTCTTGAGCGCAGCCTGTTGCACCACCTTGGTCAGGTCGGCGTCGGGCGCACCAGTTTGTGGGTTGACGAATTCGCAGGCCACCATGGCACCCAGGGCACGGATATCACCCATGCATTTGTTCTTGGCTTTGGCCACTTCCAGACGGGCCTTCAGTTGTGCACCCAACTGGGCCGCACGCTCGCACAGTTTTTCTTCAGCCATGACGTCCAGCACGGCGTGTGCGGCTGCCACGGCCAGTGGGTTGCCGGCATAGGTGCCACCCAGGCCACCGGGGTTGGGAGCGTCCATCACCTCGGTGCGGCCTGATACCGCAGACAAGGTGGTACCACCGGCCATGCTCTTGGCCATGGTGATCAGGTCTGGCGAGACACCATAGTGCTCCATGGCAAACATCTTGCCGGTGCGGGCAAAGCCGGTCTGCACTTCGTCCGCAATCATCAGAATGCCATGCTGGTCGCACAGTTGGCGCAACCACTTCACCGCTTCGGCCTGGATCGGGTTGAAGCCACCCTCACCCTGCACCGGCTCGAAAATGATGGCGGCCACACGGGATGGCTCGATATCGCATTTGAAGAGTTGTTCAATCGCATGCTTGGTTTCGTCCAGGCTGGCGCAATGGCAGGGGAAAGGAGCGTGGTAAATCTCGGGCGCGAAGGGGCCGAAGCCGGCCTTGTAAGGCTGGACCTTGCCGGTCAGTGCCACCGCAAACATGCTGCGGCCATGGAAGGCGCCACCGAAGGCAATCACGCCGCTGCGCTTGGTGTAAGAGCGGGCAATCTTGATGGCGTTTTCTACTGCCTCGGCACCGGTGCTGAAGAAGGCTGTCTTGGCCGGTCCGGCAATCGGCACGATGGCGTTGATACGCTCGGCCAGCGATACGTACTCTGCATACGGCACAACCTGGTAGCAGCTGTGGGTGAAGCGCTGCAACTGGGCAGCGATGGCGGCCTGGACTTTGGGGTGCACATGACCGGTATTCAGAACCGCGATGCCCCCGGCAAAGTCGATAAAGCGGCGGCCTTCGATGTCCCAGAACTCGGAGTTCTTGGCGTGGTCGATAAAGAAATCGCTCATCACGCCCACGCCACGGGGGGTGGCGGCCAGGCGGCGGGCATGCCATTCGGCGTTGGTGCCAACGGAAGTTGCCGCTGCAAGGGCGGAAGGTTTCAAAGGTGCGTTCATAACGGGTTCTCCTGGGACTAATGCGTGAATATGAGAGTGTGAATGTCTACGGCCTGTTGGTCAAACGGGGCCGCTATAGCGTGCTGTTAAACGGGACTGTCAATGCGAATCCAGGTCGTCTTGGTCTCAGTGTATTTGTCAAAGGCATGCAATGATTTGTCACGACCGACACCGCTTTGCTTGAATCCGCCAAAGGGCACCGTGATGTCGTCTTCGTCGTACTGATTGACGTGCACCGTACCGGCACGCAAGGCGCGGGCAACACCATGTGCCTTGTTGATGTCGCTGGTCCAGACACCGGCCTGCAAGCCATACACGCTGTCGTTGGCCAGGCGCACGGCCTCGGCGGCATCGCTAAAGCTCAGCACGGACAACACCGGGCCGAAAATTTCCTCGCGCGAAATCTTCATCTCAGGCTTCACGCCATCAAAAATGGTCGGCTGCACATAGCAGCCGCCTGTTTCAGCCATCACCTGCTCGCCGCCGGCAATCAGCCGGGCCCCTTCGGCTTTTCCGCTTTCGATGTAGCCCAGCACCGACTTCATCTGAATCTGGTCCACGATGGCACCCATCACGGTGCCGGGGAGCGTCGGGTTGGCTGGTGCATAGCCGGGCACCAGGGCCAGGGCCTTTTCCAGAAAGCGTTCCTTGATGCTGTCTTGCACGAACAGGCGCGAGGGGGCGTTGCAGCTCTCGCCCTGGTTGAAGAAGATGCTGCCGACAGCGGCCTCCACCGCCTTGTCCAGATTCGGACAATCCGCAAACACGATGTTGGGCGACTTGCCGCCCAACTCGGTCCAGGCGCGCTTGAGGTTGCTTTGACCCGCCATCACATGGATTTGCTTGCCCACGCGGGTAGAACCGGTAAAGGCAATGCAGTCCACATCCATATGCAGCGCCAGCGGTGAACCCGCCTCAGGTCCGTAACCGGTGACCACGTTAAACACACCTTCAGGAATGCCCGCCTCCAGCGCCAGATCAGCCAGACGCAGCGCGGTGAGCGGCGACTTCTCGCTCGGCTTGAGCACCACGGAATTGCCACTGGCAAGAGCCGGTGCAATCTTCCATGCGGCCATGATCATGGGGTAGTTCCAGGGCACGATGACACCCACCACACCGACCGGCTCACGCGTGATGAGGGCCAATGCGGTGGAAGGGGTAGGAGCGATTTCGTCGTAAACCTTGTCCACGGCTTCGCCATACCAGCGGATGCAATTGGCAGCGCTATTGACATCCACACCCCGCGCATATTTCACCGGTTTGCCCATATCCAGGGTCTCGGTCATGGCCAACTCGTCGCCATGCTTTTGGATCAGATCCGCAAAGCGAATCATCACGCGCTTGCGTTGCGCCGGGGCCATGCCACTCCAGCGACGGTCTTCGAATGCAGCACGCGCTGCGGCCACTGCGGCATCAATATCGGCAGCACCACAACGTGCCACTTGGGTCAGCACGCGACCATCGACCGGTGAGATGCAATCAAATAGTTGACCGTCCCTGGAATCGACGCGCTTGCCGTTGATCAGGGCTCGGCCATCGAATTTCAGGTCTTGTGATGTTGTCGTGCTGCTCATATCTGTCTCTCAAATTTCGGTCCTGCTCACATATGAACTGGACACTTCGATGTCTTGAAAAGTGGACCTATTGAAGGCCACAAATGCAAACGGGGCCGCATTGCTGCGGGCCCCGTTAGGCTAAGTTTTGGTCTGGGTTTAGATCAGAACGACAGAACCAGTGAGGTACCAAACATACTTCTAGTTTGCTTGAAATTACCATCGATGTCACGGAAGTTGTAACCTGTCGACTGATCCACCCGATACTCCACCTTCCATTGTGTATTGGGATTGATTTGGTAGTTGGTTCCCAAAGTTATTCGCGTCAAATTGGCACCTACATTTGCGTCAATGACATTGCCAGCTGAGTCCCTTTCTGAACCAAGCCCCAAACCAGAAGTCCAGTCTCCCGTGGGGTTACCAAAAATATCAACAATTTGAGCGGGGCCACTGTCACCGTTATATGCGTAGGTTCCGCCACCGTTTGAACGGTTGTCGATATAGTCTGCGCGAGCGATCAATTGCAGGCGCGGCATGACTTTGTAACTCATCAAACCTGAAACACCAGTCCATGTCGCATCGCTTCCATTCGCAGCGGCATAGCGTTGTGTTCCACCACTCAACTGACCATTGAATGCCCAATCGCCATGCGTATAACCGCCGTCG
>CAIQEX010000518.1 GCA_903870955.1 uncultured beta proteobacterium | reverse complement strand
TGCAATGCCGCGACAAAGTCGTCAATGGCGGCCATCAACTCCTGCTCATTGGCATTCATCCCCGTGTGGGCCGTACGCATGTCGCGGCCTTCATATTTCTGGGGGCCACCTGCGCCTGCACAAAAGAACTGGGTGCCCAACACCTTGAGTCGGGGCAAGTCCTTGCCTTGAAAACGCGGGGCAAGCAATGGATTGACCGCATGGCGATCAAGCGCGTCGTCGACAACCGCAGCAATACGATCTGCGCCACCGAGGCGTTGGTAAAGTGAATCAGTCATGCTATTTCCTTGGTGAAGTGAATATTGAGAGACCAGGATTCGAATTCGAGATGGCCTGGGTCAGGTTGGTCGCCCCGAAGTTCCTGGCGCAATTTCGAAAGCAGGTTTGCCAACCCGCTTTCAAGTCGACCGATCACATCCAGGGTCAGGGGTTCAGCCAGGGTGAGCATGGCCGGTCCGCTGTCGGGAATCAAAAGTTGACGCATCGTCATGGGTACTCCTTTATTTCAATTTGCAGGCGAAAAATCTGCCTGCTGGGGGGAAGCATCGCAGTGCGGTGTTCCTGAAACGTTCCTGGCTCCATGCCCGGTTGCGCAAACCAGGGGGTGGTAGCAAACTGCCATTCCTATGGACACCTCACACCTCAGCCCCGCACCGCGACCCACCCTGCACCTTGGCGTACAACTGCTCGGCCGATTCGCAGTGTTCGTCGATCACCTGGAAATTCCGGCGCAGCGCTGGCCCAGCCTGCGTGCCACCCAGTTGGTGCAACTGCTCAGTCTGGCGCCACGGCATCGCATGGGCCGTGATCAAGTCATCGACGCGCTCTGGCCTGAACTTTCACCTGACGCTGGTGCGGCCAATCTGCGCAAGGCGGCGCATCATGCGCGGCAGGCTTTGGGTCGGCACGACGGCATATTGATGTTGGGTGGCGAGCTTCAACTCTGGCCCGAAGGTTCGTTGGCCGTCGACAGCGAAGACTTTGAAGTGCAGGCACGGGCCGCACTGGCCCAGCGAGATCCACAGAAATGCAAGGAAATCGCTAACACCTATCCAGGCGATTTGCTGCCCAGCGCAAGCTATGAAGATTGGGCTGAACCCACGCGCGAGCGCCTGCATGCCTGCTTCACCGACTTGCTGCGCACCAGTGCGCAGTGGGAGCGTCTGGCACAGGTGGAACCCGGTGATGAGCCCGCGCACCGGGAGATGATGGCAGCGGAGCTGGCGGACGGAAACCGCGCCGCCGCGATACGCTGGTATGCGCGTCTGCGTGAATCGCTGCAACGGGATTTTGGTGTCCTTCCGGATGCACAGACCGAGGCACTGTATCAACGCTGCGTGGTCGGACTTCAGCCTGCCAGAACGGCCTATATTGGGCGTGAGATGTTGCTGGCGCAAGCCTTGGCCTGGTTGGGAATGGGGGCCGCCGATCGACCCGGTGCGATCGTGCTGCGTGGACCAGCGGGTATCGGCAAGTCCGCGCTGTGCCGTGAACTTGAGGTGCAAGTCAGCGGACTTGGGTGGCGCGTGGTGCGTGCAAATGCGGCCCAGCATGGCCGTGCCTATGCCATTATTTCGGCGCTTGCAGAGCGCGTTTTGCTGACGGATCGCAGCGCATTGGACCGGGTGGGTGCCCCGGCGCGCGCGGTGCTGAGCTTGTTGACCCAAATGGCTGGGCCTGCCTCGACCTTGCCGGGTCCCCTGAGCCGTCACCAGGTCATTGGTGCATTTCGCCGATTGCTGCTGGCCCTGTCACATGACGAAAACATCCTCGTCCTGGTCGACGACGCGCACCTGATTGATGATGCCGATGCGGATGTACTGATACATCTCGCCAGCGCAGGCTCCCCCGTTAGCGTGGTGTTTTCCATGCGCGAGCCAGCTGTCGCTTCTGAACTGGCGCTTAGCCTCAAACGGTTGGCCGGCAGCAACGTCGTGCAAACGCTGGAGCTGGAACCGGTGGCAGACGAGGAAATGCGTCGCATCATCCAGCAGGCCTCTTCGAAGGGCCTGCCCGAGGAGACCGTTGCCCGGATCGTGAGTGATGCGCAAGGCAGCCCTTTTGCGGCCATTGAGCTGGCGCGCAGTAGCAACGCCGGGGGTGATCAGCGCTTGCACCGCACCGCCGCCGGGGCCATCATTGCCAGGCTTTGCGACGTGCCAGTGGCCACACTGGACGCGCTCAAATGGATGGCCTTGGCAGGCGACGCCTTTGATGCCCAGACCGCCGCTGCCGTGCTTCCGGACAGCGAGGCGCATGCCTTTGCTGTGCTGGACGCGGCACTCGCGGCGGGTGTTCTGGTGCTCGTCGGTACCCAATTCCGGTTTCGCCATGATCTGGTGCGCCAGGCATTGGTTGACCAGGTTGCGCCACACCGGCGCTTGAAAATACATCGCCAGGCCGCGCAACGTCTGGCAGAACTGGATGCCGCGCCGGCGTTGATTGCGCAGCACTGGATCGATGGCGGCAGCCTGCGTGAATCCGTCCCCTGGTTGCTGGCCGCCGCAGCGGATGCCGTTCGCCTGGCGGCTTTCAGCGATGCTTTGCGCCATCTGGAGCCCTTGTTGCGTTTTATGCCCGGCCATGCGGAAGGCCTGCGCCTGCGCGCAGAGGCGCTTGATGCCATGGGTCATCCGGCAGCAGTCGCTGCATACCGGCTTGCGGCCGATGCCGCGGGTGAGCCGGGTGCCCAGAATCTGCGTGCCAAGGGCGCTCTTGCGCAGATCAAACAGGGAGATCCAAAGGGCGCTCTTCAGGCGCTTGAAGGCTTGCGCCCAACCAGTGTGGAGGGCCGATTGTGTGAGGCGCTGACCTACAGCGGCGCTGCCGCTCTGGGGGCGGTTGACCCGGCCATGGGTACCAAAAAATCGGCCGAGGCGCGCCGTCTGGCACTGGATACCGGTGATTCGGCAACCATCGTGGTGGCCTCATGGGCGCAGGCGGCCGCGGCGCACTCGCGCGGCGAACTGCACCGCAGCATTTGGGCCGACCTACAGGAAACAGCGCATGTGCCGCACCTCGCCATGCGCGTGTTCGATGGACAGCTTTGCATTGCGCAACGGTTTCTCTATGGCGCGCGGCCCTATTCCCAAGTCATTGAATTTGCCCAGTCGCTGGCCGACGAAGCCGAGCGCATCGGCGCCGCCAGGGGGCATGCGTTTGGTATCACGATTCGCGGTGAGGCCGAACTACTTTCGGGTGATCTCTCGGCGGCCCAGGAGCACCTCGCGCTAGGCGCCAAGTTGCACCGCGCGATTGGTGGTGCCACGGGCGAAGCATTTTCGCTGCAGCGGTTATCGGAAGTGGCCATGCTGCAAGGTCGGCGCGATGATGCCCATGCCCTCCTGGATGAGGCATTGGATGTGGCACGCCAATCGGACGTGGGTTTTCATTTGCTGGATCGTATTTACGGCACCTATATGCAGCTGGCAGACACGCCCGCCAGCGCCCTGCGGGCACTCGAAGAAGCACGTGCCGCAGTGCATGGACCCCTGGAAACCTGTCCCGGATGCCGGATAACGTTCACCGTACCTGCGGCCATTGCAGCCGCGCGGGCGGGGTGCCTGGATGTGGCGCAGGACTACGCGTCCCAAACATCCTATCTGGCGGACGTGGTGATGCGCTTACCGGCCTGGCATGCGGCGCGCGACGAAGTCAATGGACATATCGGGCTGGCCAACGGGGAGGACGCAGCGACGGTCCGCTCAAGGTTCTCCGCCGCAGCGGAGCGCTTTAGAAGCGCGGGACATCCCCTTGACGCCGCGCGTTGCGAGCAATTGTCGACACAGACACGCGCAGGTTCAGGTGGATAACCCGTTTTCGAGGAAAACCGGATGCGTCTAAACGCCCGCCAGGGAGCGCAATCCGCCGGGATCGACCAGATTCACGATGCGGCCCGAGCCGCTGATGAGACTGCGCTCACGCAGGTGGCGCAATACGCGTGACAGGGTTTCTGGCGCAATGCCCAGTTGTGCCGCAATCAGGCGTTTGCGCTGCTGCAGTTTGACCGAGCAGACCCCTTTATCGCTGGACTCAGCATGGCGCAAAAGCCATTCGGCACAACGTGCTTCGGCGTCTTTGGAAAGTCGACTGACCGCCAATTCAATTTGTTGGCGGTGTGCACGGGCTACGTCGTTCAATATCGCTTGCGCTGCCAGGCTACCGCCGGTCAACGAGGCCCGAAAATCATCCAGTGGCACCCGGCGCAAGACGACTTCGGTCTCAGCCACTGCGTCCACCGCACTGGGCAGGTCGAGCACCGCAGCATTGGCTTCCAGCCAAGCAGGACCTTCGACCACGCCGAACTGGTGTTCCATGGCCTGTGCGGTATGCGCGTCACCTGCGGTTATCGCCAGATCTGAGGCAGAGGCAATGCCCAAAACCACCCGACCGGACTCAATAAACAATGCAACACCGGTTGCCACCGACCTTCGCAGCAACGCTGTGCCGGCAAGCACCGACTGGGTCGGGTAAGCGGAGATAAATGTGTATTGACTGGCTAACATGGAGGCAACTTTGCCGTTTTGCCGGGAACCTCACTTTGAGGAAGATCAAACATCGCTGTTAAAGGCAATCTGTCGCGTTATCATCACACTGCACAGCCCGGTACGCACGGCAACGCGGCGCTCGCCTCTGGACAAATTACGTTCCAGCGGGATTCGGCCTCGATTATTTGTTGACTCAAACAATTGAGAGTGCACGCATGACGACCTTGCTGATTCATAACGCCCATACCATCGCGACCCAGGACGATGCCCGCACCGAGTTGCGCCATGCCTCCATCCTGATCCGCGACAACAGCATCGCATTTATTGGCCCGACGGCCGATTTGCCGCCCGATGCCTTGCAGGCCGATGAGGTGATTGACGCCCGCCACCATTTGGTGACACCCGGTCTGGTCAACACCCACCACCACATGTACCAAAGCCTGACACGGGCCATCCCGGGTGTTCAGAATGCCGAGCTATTTGGCTGGCTGCGCGGCCTGTATCCGATCTGGGCCGGACTCACGCCCGAGATGGTGCAGGTCTCCACGCAAGTGGCCATGGCCGAGCTGCTGCTGTCGGGCTGCACCACCAGCAGCGACCACCTGTACATCTACCCCAACGGCGTGCGCCTGGACGACAGCATCGAAGCGGCAAAGGAAATCGGCATGCGCTTCACGGCCACACGCGGCAGCATGAGCGTCGGCCAAAGCCAGGGCGGCCTGCCACCCGACCGCGTGGTGGAAAACGAAGCCTTCATCCTGAAGGACACGCAACGCGTGATCGAAGCGCACCACGACGCGCACTTTGGCTCGATGACGCAGGTGGCAGTCGCACCCTGCTCGCCGTTTAGCGTCAGCCGAGAGTTGATGCGCCTGGCCGCCGAACTGGCGCGCGCCAAAGGTGTGCGTCTGCACACCCACCTGGCTGAGAACGACCATGACCTGGCCTACTCCCGCGAGAAGTTTGGTTGCACGCCCACCGAGTACGCGCAAGACCTGGGCTGGCTCGGCGCCGATGTCTGGCACGCCCACTGCGTCAAACTGGACGACGCGGGCATCAGCCTGTTTGCTGCCAGCAAGACCGGCGTGGCACATTGCCCATGCAGCAATATGCGTCTGGCCAGCGGCATCGCCCCGATTCGCCGCATGCTCGATGCCGGTGTACCCGTGGGCCTGGGCGTGGATGGCAGCGCCAGCAATGACGCAGCGCATATGGTCAACGAGGCACGCCAGGCCTTGCTGTTGGCGCGGGTCGGCCGGGCCATGCAGCCGCCCGAAGAACGCACGCAAGCCAACGGCGAGCGCAAAACATTTTTTGGTTGCGATCTGGGACCAGCTGAAATGACAGCCCGCGATGTGCTGCACATGGCCACACGCGGCGGCGCAGAGGTGTTGGGACGCCGTGACATCGGCCATCTGGCCGTGGGCATGTGCGCGGACATGGTGCTGTTTGACCTGAACACTTTGTCATTTGCCGGTGGGGCGGTGCACGACCCGGTCGGCGCCCTGCTCTTGTGTGGCAGCCCGCAGACCGACACTGCCATCGTTAATGGCAAAGTCGTGGTGCGCAAAGGTCAGTTGGCAACACTGGACCTGGGCCCGCTTCTGGAGCGACACAATGCCATGGCATTGAAACTGGCCGCCATCTGAAGCTTGAATTCAGGCAGGCATGGCCGCTGCTGCAATGTCGAGTGATCGCAGGCGCAAAGTCGGATCAAAAATGTCGCAGACCAGCATCAGTTCATCGGCTTCGGTCACATCGATAATTTTCTTCAGGTACTCGGCCACAGTGGTGGGGCCACCGATCACGGCCATGGCTAAAAAGTCGGCAATCGCTGCGCGTTCCTG